>CAMWLD010000110.1 GCA_947175005.1 uncultured Ruminococcus sp.
TTCCTGCATTGAGGCGGTGACACTGGACGGGGGAAAGGAAAATCCCGAATTGCCCGAGGCGGACAGGGTGCTTTGCGATGTGCCTTGCAGCGGTTACGGTGTTATTGGGAGGAAGCCCGAGATAAGGTACAAGCCCTTGGAGGATGCGGACAGGCTGCCCGAAATACAGCTAAAAATTTTAAAGGGCGGGGCAAGGCACGTGAAAAAGGGCGGCATTCTGGTTTACTCCACCTGCACGGTGAACAGGGCGGAAAATGAGGGGGTCATAGAAAGATTTCTTGAGGAAAATCCCGGATTTGAGGGGGCGGAGTTTCCCGAGGGTATGGGGGAGAAATTCAAGGGAAGCTTCTGCAAGGCGGTGTTTCCCGGGGATTTCGGGAGCGATGGTTTTTTTATTTGCAGAATGATGCGGGTCGATTGATATGAGGCATGCTTTTATATTTTTGAACAAAATGAATGTGCGGTAAATCGGAATTTACGGAGGAACTGTTATGGATAAACAAATAAATTATAGCAGAAAGATCATATCTGTCATTTCAATGCTATTTCCTTTGCTCTATGCTCTAATGTATCTGCCAATTTGGAACGGCAAAAATTTAAAAATATATGATAATTTTACATTAGTTCTATTTATAATTCAAGTTATCGCTTTTGCTTTGGCAGGAATAAACTCCTACAGTATCATTTTTAAAAGAAGATTATTACATCAGTCTGCTTTTATTGTATCTATGATTATTTCAGTCTTATTGCTCGGCTTTATTGGTATTTTTTTCGTTGAAAATCTAATGGGAATACCACCTATTCCACCGCAGCACTAAATTCCGATTTAAAGAGTTTGTTCAGTTTAAACAAAATGAATTTGCGGTAAATCGGAATTCATAGGAGGGCATTATGTCGGTTTCATTGCTTCTGTATAAGGGTGAACAGTTTAATTGTTTCACGAGCGAATGTATTAAAGAAATACCTGTATCATTCCAACAGGTTTGGTATGATGTATGGAAAAAGGCTATCGCAGAGTGTAATATCAAAAAATTTGCAAACTGCGACTGCGGTGAGTTTGGTGTAAATGAAATACCGGACGTTTTGCAGGAGTTAGACTCTATTTATGATTGGGTCGGCTGCAACGGCGGAGATCACACGGATTACGTTCAAGAAAGAATACAGAATTTAAAAAAATACTTAAACGAATTCTATATTGAGAATAAAAATTCGGATTACTGGTTTGCTTTTGGATAGATGATTCTCAGACTGCGGCGGCTGTTCGGTTTTTGGGTAATTGTATTTATAGGAGGGCATTATGGCGGTTTCGTTATCTGTTTTTAAAGGTGAATTTAGTGATATTGATAAGAGCGAACACCTTAAAGAAATACCCGTATCATTCCAAAGTGTTTGGAATGACGTATGGGAAAAGGCTATTGCGGCGTGTAATATCAAGAAATTTGGATACTATGCATTAAGTTATTTTAGTGTAAATGAAATACCGGACATTTTGCAGGAGTTAGACGCTGTTTATGATTGGGTCGGTTTAAACGGCGGAGATGACACGGAATATGTTCAGAGAAGGATATGTGAGCTGAAAGAATACCTTAACGAATACTATAACGAGAGTGATAATTCGGATTATTGGTTTTGTTTGTGACAGATGATTTTCGGTTGATGGCGTTTGTTCATTTTAAATTTTGAACAAAATGAATGTGCGGTAAATTGAAAATCAGAGGTGAACGATATTGAAAATAAGCGATTTATTAAATGACGAAAATGGCTTGCCTGTCAAATTGCACTGTGACAACTATTTTGATTCAAATGAATATGAAAGAATAAGATCTGTACTTATTGATTGATAATGTAAAAGTATGGAAGAAAAATGGAAATGTTCCGAATGTTGATGTAGTGGCTCTTATGGAGACTATTAATCTATTTGCAGGCGGCAGTCGTTTTTGGGATAAAGAAACTGCAATAAAGGTTCAAGATGCCTGCCTTGAAATAGGGGATATTATAAGGATCTGATCTGTTAAATTGAAATGTAAGCAGTTAGGATGGTGGAAAAAATTGGGCTTTCAATCTGTTCTTTTTGTAGTTACACCCGATGAATTGGAAAATGCTTTGATTCCGTTCACATTGTATATTGCCAATGCTCATGTTCCTGTAAATTATAGCTTTACTCCCAAAAGCGTATTCTTAAATAATTACAGGGAGATGTACGGCAAGCTGTGCAGAGGAGAAAAAATAGATCATTATAAAGATTACAAATTACTTAAGTATTTCGATATTACGACCGATATATCTACAGTCAGATTCGGCAAAAATCATTTTTACAACGGTGATGAATTTAAATCATATATTGGCTCTGAGAGAGGCTATGCTCCCTATTTTTCACCGTTTATTTTTGATGTATATACCGAAAACAATAAAATTTATGTTTCCACCGCAGGTTCGTGGGCTGTAGCTTATACCGATATTATGGGGGTTCAGCTGTCATTTCCGAAAATGACCAAAAATGAAGCTCGACTATACAATGAAGACGGACACGGACTGTACAATATAGAAAGTGAAAAGGATTGGGATTCTTACAATGACTATATGCTTTTTAGGAATTATATAATGAAACATACATCGGCTTTTCGTTTTTCGCTTAATGGAATCGAAAAGAAAACATCAATAAGAATAAGTGAAGCTGTAAAAGCAGTTATTTCAAATTTTGATTGTGTAAAGAAAAATAACTTAGTTGTATTATGATAGATTTACAGCGCTTGTTCATTCTTTAATTGATTTGCTGTAAATATGTTTTGTCTTTTCGGTTTTTTATGGATTTTGAGTGCTTGAAAGGAAGTGATTGCAAAATGGAAAATTTCGGTGAGAAAAGAGATATTCTTTCTATGAATTTATGTGAGCTGGAGGCTGCTTTGGAAGAGGCGGGAGAAAAGCGTTTTCGTGCCGGACAAATTTATTCATGGATCCATGTAAAAAAAGTTACGGAATTTTCTCAAATGAGCAATATTTCTTTGGAACTTCGCACAAGGCTTGATAAAAATTTTTGTATAAAACGCCTAAATGTTGCAAAAAGACTTGAATCTTGCAGGGATAATACGATAAAATATTTATATGGACTTAATGACGGCAATCATATTGAGAGCGTTTTAATGGAATATGAGCATGGAAACAGCATTTGTATTTCCACGCAGGTGGGGTGCAAAATGGGGTGCAAATTCTGCGCTTCCGCCATTGCGGGGTTTGTACGTGACCTTACTCCCTCGGAGATGCTTCTGCAAATTTACGAGGCGGAGGCGGACAGCGGGCGGCACATTGACAATGTGGTGCTTATGGGGATAGGCGAGCCTTTGGATAATTATGATAATGTAATGAGATTTCTGGAGATAATAAGCGACCCGAAGGGCAGGGGCATGAGCCTGCGGCATATTTCACTTTCCACCTGTGGGATAGTTCCGAAAATTTATGAGCTGGCAAAGCGGAAAACGGGGCTTACTCTTTCGGTATCGCGCCAAAGCGGCTATGACGAGGGGCGGAGCGAGATAATGCCTGTGAACAGGCGGTGGGGGATTGGAGAGCTTATAGAGGCTTGCAGGGACTATTTCAAGGAGACGGGCAGGCGTATTTCCTTTGAATATGCGGTGATAGAGGGGGTAAACGATTCGGCAGAGGACGCCCAGAGGCTACATTCGCTGCTGGGGGGAATGAACTGCCATGTAAATCTTATTCCTGTGAACGAGGTGCGGGAAACGGACTTCCGGGCAGACAGGAAAACCGCGGAGAGGTTTAAGGAGAGGCTTATTAAAAAGGGTCTCAATGTTACGGTGCGCAGGACGCTTGGGAGCGATATAAATGCGGCTTGCGGGCAGCTAAGGAGAGAGCAGGAGCATTGCTGACGGTTTTTTTCTCCGATATATGCGGTGAAAACGATGTATTTTAAGAAAAAACAGAGGACTTGTCTTATTCGGACGTGCCTCTTTGATATAGATTTAAAAACGATAGGAATGATTTATAAGCCTGTGGCTTTAAGACGGCGCGGAAAGCGTGCCGTGGGGACACAGGAAAGGAGATTTTGGCAATGACAGTATTCACACATACCGATATTGGTTTGGGTAGAAAGGAAAACCAGGACAGCGCCGATTGGATACAGCTGCCCGAGGCTGTGTTTGCGGTGGTCTGCGACGGAATGGGCGGCTCGAATGCGGGGAGCGAGGCAAGCAGGCGGGCGGTTTCCATTATAAGGGAACGGGTGAGCAAGGGCTACCGTCCCGAATTCGATGAGAACAGGATAAGAAATTTACTTATTGCGTCGGTAAAGACTGCCAGTGCGGTGGTTTACGACCTTGGCTCGGCTGTGCCCGAATGGAACGGAATGGGCACTACCTGTGTGGCGGCGTTGGTGCGGGGGAACACGGTGCACATGGTGAATGTGGGGGATTCGAGAGGATACATCATAAATCATGAGATAAAACAGATAACAAGAGATCATTCCATGGTCATGCGGATGTATGAGCGGGGGGATATTACCCGTGAGGAGCTGAAAAACCACCCCGAAAGGAACATTATCACGCGGGCTGTGGGTGTGGAAGAGGACGTGGACGCGGATTACTTTGAGGCGGAGGTCTCGCCCGGTTCGTCCATACTCCTTTGCACGGACGGGTTATCCAACTACTGCGATGAGGGCAGGATATTCCGAACGGTAAAGGATATGCCTCCCGAGGAAGTGCCCGGGGCGCTGGTAAAGGCGGCGCTTGAAAACAACGGAAGCGATAATATTACGGCTCTGCTTATAAAGGTATAGACTGTTTTGTGTGAAAAATACAAGTGAAAGGATAACTTGTTTGCGAGACCTTTTCCGGGGAACGCAGGGAAAGGCAAGCACAGAATAAGTCTGAAACGGAGTGAGTTAAATGGATAAATATATAGGAAAAAAGCTTGACGGCAGGTATGAGATAACCGAGCTTATAGGCATAGGCGGCATGGCGGAGGTTTATAAGGCTCTCGACCTTATGGAAAACAGAGTTGTTGCTGTCAAGATACTTAAAAACGAATATGCGGGAAATGCGGACTTTGTACGAAGGTTCAGAAACGAATCTAAAGCCATTGCGGTACTCAGTCACCCGAACATTGTAAAGATATATGATGTGGGATTTTCCGATAAGATACAGTTTATTGTAATGGAATACATTGACGGGGTTACCCTGAAGGAATTTATGGAGCAGCAGGGGGCTTTGAAATGGAAAGACTCGGTGCACTTTATTATTCAGGTGCTGCGGGCTTTGCAGCATGCTCATGACAGGGGGATAGTTCACAGGGACATAAAGCCTCAGAACATCATGCTTTTCCCCGACGGCACCATAAAGGTCATGGATTTCGGGATAGCAAGGTTTGCGAGGGAAGAGGGCAAGACCATTTCCGACAAGGCTATAGGAAGTGTGCATTACATCAGTCCCGAGCAGGCGAGAGGGGACATTACCGACGAAAAGAGCGACATTTACTCGGTGGGTGTAATGCTTTACGAAATGCTCACGGGGGTGAAGCCCTTTGACGCGGACACGCCTGTGGCGGTGGCGGTAATGCATATGCAGTCAAATGCAAGGCTGCCGAGAACTATAAACGATACCATTCCCGAGGGACTTGAGTCCATTGTGATAAGGGCTATGCAGAGGGACGCTGTAAGGCGTTATCAGTCCGCCTCGGAGATGATAAAGGATATTGAGGAATTCAAGCGAAACCCCAGCATTGTTTTTGAATACTCCTATCCCAAAAGCGATGACGAGGGCAAGACCATTTATTTTGACAAGCCCGCACATGAGGCGGCGGCAAAGGCGGGAGGCAAGGCTGCTGCGGCTGCAAGGTATGCGGAGGTAAAGTCACAGGGCGGCAGCGGACCTGCCCACGGTAAGAATACAGGCTCAAAAAAGAATGAGGTGAGAAAAACGAAACCGAATACTAAAGCAAACGAATATTATGATTATGATGATGACGACGATGAGGATGAAGAGGTATCGAAATCTTCCTATTTTGTGGTGGCGCTGACGGCTATTGCGGCGGCGGTAGTCATAATTGCGGTGGTGTTTATTGCTGTTCAGATATTTATAAATATCGACGACGGAACCGATAAGACCCAGCCTATGGTGAATTTGGTGGGGTATGACTATAATCAGTGCAAGAGCACTTATGCTTCGTACTTCAATCTTACGGTCGCAAAGGAAATTTATTCCTCGGAGTACCCTGCGGGTGTTATTATTGAGCATTCGCCCAAGGAAGGCTCGCTTATAGTTGTGGGCAATTCAGAGGTGCGGGCGACGGTGAGCAAGGGTCCGCAGATGATGACTGTGCCGAATACCTACTCTATGGACGCCAACACGGCAGGGGCTATGATAGAGGCAGAGGGGCTTTTCTACACTTATGTCATGCAGTACAGTGATGTGGAGAAGAACACGGTAATAAAGACAGAGCCCGAGAGGAATGAAAAGGTCGAAAGAGGGTCGACGGTATTCGTATATGTAAGCAGAGGCCCAGAGGAGTATGACAAGTTCGTTCCCGATGTGGAGGGACTTACGAGAGCGGAGGCTGTGGAGCGGCTGGAGAAAGAGGGCTTTGTGGTCCAGCTCCAGGAGCAGGACAGCCCCGAAAACAAGGATGTGGTGCTGCATCAGAGCGTGCCTCATCTGGACGACAACGGGCAGCCGAATATTGTAAGCTACGGCACGACCATAATTCTTACCTACAGCTCGGGTGTTGTGCCTATGAGCAAGGTGAACATCACCTTTGCGGTGCCTGACGGACTGACGGGCAAGGCCACCTTTAACGCTTATGTGAACGGCATACTGTCGGGCACTCATGAGGTGGACAATATAGGGTATGTACAGACCATTTCCGTTGAGGTAGAGGGCAAGGACACACAGAAGGTAGTAATTGAGGCTGTGGGCAGCGACGGACGCGCGCACAGCATGGCGGAATACAATGTGGACTTTAACAAGAAGTCGGTTTCGGAGTCAAGATTTGACAGAGATCTGCTAAAGACCCTTTACGGCATTCCCGAGGAGACTCCTGCGGTTACGGACGTGAATGTCGGGCTCATTGACGATGAGTTCCCCGAGATAACAGACGACCCCAATGAGGGCGATGTTCCGCAGATAATTGGCACGGGGGACTATGAGAGCTGGTGGGATCAGATCACCAATGGACATTAAAGAAATGGAAGGTAAATATTATGGCGGACTTATTATTGAGAATGCAGGGGTGGCGTACACGGTAG
>CAMWLD010000111.1 GCA_947175005.1 uncultured Ruminococcus sp.
GTGTGCGGATTTAGCTCATCTGGTAGAGCGCCACCTTGCCAAGGTGGAGGTAGCGAGTTCGAGCCTCGTAATCCGCTCCATGATTCGTCGAGACAATAGTCTCGGCGTTTTTTTTAGAAACAAGATTTTTTTGCCGGTAAGCTGCACGTTATTTTGAAATTTCGTTACCTTGTCGGAATATGTGAGATTGCAGCGGAGAAGCAAGAGGCAAGAATTGTCTCATATTAATTTCATTGATTAAATTTCATTAGCAGGCAGCTGTTTGTTTCACAGATTTTTTGAATAAAAAAACGGGAGTTGAAAATTATGCTGGATATCAGATTTTTAAGGGAAAATCCGGAGATAGTCAAGGAAAATATAAGGAAAAAATTTCAGGACATAGATGATAATAATAAAAAAAGCAAGATTCCTTTGGTTGATGAGGTAATTGAGCTTGACGCTAAGGCAAGAGCCACACAGCAGGAGGCGGACAGCCTGCGTGCCGACAGAAACCGCATTTCAAAGCAGATAGGCGCTCTTATGGGGCAGGGCAAGAAGGACGAGGCGGAGGCTGCAAAGGCGCAGGTAACGCAGTTTTCCGAGAGGCTTGCGGCTTTGGAGGCTGACGAGAACGAGCTTTCGGAAAAGATAAAGGAAATAATGATGATAATCCCTAACATCATTGCGGATGATGTGCCTATCGGCAAGGACGACAGCGAAAATGTGGAGCTGGAAAGGTTCGGCGAGCCTGTTGTTCCCGATTTTGAAGTGCCTTACCACACGGATATTATGGAAAAGCTTCACGGCATTGATCTGGACGCAGCAAGAAAGGTTGCGGGGAATGGGTTTTATTATCTCATGGGGGATATTGCCCGTCTGCACTCGGCTGTTACCTCTTATGCAAGAGATTTTATGATAGACAAAGGCTTTACCTACTGCATTCCCCCGTTTATGATACGTTCGGGGGTAGTTACGGGAGTTATGAGCTTTGCGGAAATGGACGCTATGATGTACAAGATAGAGGGCGAGGATCTTTATCTTATCGGCACGAGCGAGCATTCCATGATAGGCAAATACATTGACACGATTGTTGATGAGGACACTCTCCCTCATACTCTTACCAGCTATTCCCCCTGCTTCCGCAAGGAAAAAGGCGCGCACGGTCTTGAGGAAAGGGGCGTTTACCGCATTCACCAGTTTGAAAAGCAGGAAATGATCGTCATTTCCAAGCCCGAAGAGAGCATGGAATGGTTCCATAAAATGTGGAGATACACGGTTGATCTTTTCCGTTCCATGGACGTGCCTGTGCGGACTATCGAGTGCTGCTCGGGCGACCTTGCCGACCTTAAAGTGAAGTCCTATGACGTTGAGGCCTGGAGCCCCCGTCAGAAGAAATATTTTGAAGTGGGCAGCTGCTCCAATTTAGGCGACGCACAGGCGCGCAGGCTGGGTATAAGAGTCAAAGGCGCAGACGGCAAAAAATATCTTGCCCATACTCTTAACAATACCGTTGCCGCTCCCCCGAGAATGCTCATTGCCCTTTTGGAAAATAACCTTAATGAGGACGGCAGCATTCGCATTCCCGAGGCGCTCAGACCTTACATGGGCGGTAAATCGGTCATTGAGGTAAAATAAATTAACAGGAGGACTTTTATGGATATCAAGGCTAAGATTGAGGAAATTGTAAATAAGATAAAGAATGATAAGAACTTTGCGGCGGAGTTTTCGACAGACCCTGTAAAGGCTGTTGAAAAAGTTCTTGGAGTTGACCTGCCCGACGATCAGATAAACAAGCTTATTGACGGCGTTAAGGCTAAGATAAAGGCCGAGGACGTTATGGGCAAGGTCGGAGGACTGCTGGGAAAGTTCGGGAAGTAAGGCGTTGTGCGCCCTGCTGTAGAGGAATACAGGTTTATAAGCTGTGATAATCCTTGTGGTTGAATAAATAAAAAAATCGGCAGACAATGTGCAAAATGTCTGCCGATTTTTTTGCCGGTTTATGCCGCTGTTATTCGAGACGGTTATTCAAGATATTCATCAATAAGCCTTATCATCAGTTCATTCAGCTTTTCGTCCTCGGGCTCTTCGGAAATCGTAGGGGCAAGGTGGGAATAGCCCACGCCGCTTTCATCGGTAAGGAAAACATATGTGCCGCCGCTGATAACTGCCATTGACCGCATTAAGTATTCCACATCGAACTCCGCTCCGCTGGAAACTATGGGGATTATCCTTATACCCTTTGCCGAAGCTGCTTTTGCGGACTTCACAAGGCTGCGGGTTATTTCCTCGGAGGAATGGGCGGGAGCGTCAAGAACCATGAACATTATCTTTGTGCTGTCCTCACGCCATTTGTGCCCGTTTATTGCATTTTCAAGAGCAATGTCCACAGCCTCGGGATAATTTCCGCCGCCGTAAGCCTTTTGAGCGGAAAGCTGCTCGGAAGCCTTCTGCATATCGGTTGTAAAGGCAAAAGGTCTTATAACATAATCGTCCCCCTCGTCACGGTAGAAATTCATGCTTACTTGCTTGTCAAGCCCGGGGTTGTCGCTGTCCACGCGCTTTATAACGTCCAGAAATTCCGCCTGCAAATATTCCAGCTCGTCCCCCATTGACCCTGTGGTGTCTATCATAAACATAAGGTCGAGAGCCTTTTCGGGGGCTTTGTATTCACCCTTCAGCTGCACATTAAATTTGAGACAGGTGTCTTTTTGGGATATTCTTATCCGCCGCCGCTCGCTCCCTGCGGTTATCTCCATTACGGACGGCGTTTCCCTCCTGCCGTAAATGTTGTAGAAAACATAGGCAACGCCTTTGTTGTTCGTTCTCGCCTGCCCCAGTATGCGACTGCCGCTTTTTAAGGTAACAAGTGCGTTTTGGACATATTCCCCATTGCTGTCGGTAACGACCACAGTATGCCTGCGGGAGGATTTTATTTTGAAAAAGTCATACTCTGCCTGCCATTTATCCGTGCGCATAAGCTCTACATATTCGGCAAAATTCTCATTGTCCCGCCATTCCCCTGCGGTAAGAGTCCCTGCGGTTATGCTGTTTTCATATTCGCCTATCACTTCACTGTCGTCTTCTAACGGCGGCGCTCCGGGAGCTATCTCGTCGTCATAGCTTTCGTCATAATCATAATCGCAATCCTCTTCATCATAATCCGCTTCGTCCAAAGTTCCTGCACCTGCTTCGACTGCCGCCTCTCCAACCTCAATGTCATCATATTCACCCGGTGCACGGAAAACTATCCCCGCATAAGCGTAAACTTCCTCGGAATATTCCCCCTGTACGGGTGCGCCGCTTTCCTTGAATCGTGGGGCTATCTTGTAAACATATAGCTTGTCCTTGTCGCCCCGTGCGGTGCGGTCGGTGTATTCGGTACTTCTTGTTACGGCTATTTTTTCGGGCTTGTTTGCAGCAATGCCGTTTTCATCGCACCTCGCCCTGTAGATGACATAGTCAACAGCGTCCTCTACAGCCTCCCACTTTAAAAATACCCCCTGTTCGGCAGTCTCTGCGGTAAGGGAATAAACGCTTTCGCTGCCCGACAGTCCCTCGGGCAGTTCCTCCGCAGCTATTGCCATAGGCGTTATTGCTGACATTGTCATAACCGCTGCACATAATGCAGCTGCCCTTTTCATTCCATAAAGCTTTTTCATAATAATTACCTTTCCTTTCGTTTTTTAATGTGATGCGAATTTGATCTTCTGTATTATAAACAACTCATAAAGGAAAAATTTTTCATTATTTTTTAAGTTTGTAGGATATAACAAAAAACCCGCTGTTTATTTGTTAAATTAACACAAAAATTTCCTCTGCTTTAGTTTGATACTCTTAAAGAAGTTTAAGCCCCGAAGCAATTATTGATAACTGCTTCGGGGCTTATTGTTAATGCTTGATACTCACATAAATCAGAATTTATAGAGAGTATGGATAATCCGTGTCCAACAACTGAATATCTTTTGCTTTCCCTGTTTCATGGTCAAACAACACACACAGAATGATATTTCCCCATGTGTGGTCATAAAGTGTGTCCGATTTTGTTTCGGATTCCCCGAATATCGCCTTAAAATCTTCAAGCTTATCGTCTTTTAGACCATTCAGAGTGAAGATTCCATTCTCTGTATCTTCTATTGAGATTTGCGTTACAAGGGTATCTGATGTATGTTCAGAAACATCTCCGGTAACGAAAAGAGTGCAAATACGATTCATTCCCTGATATACATTACATACTGAGAATCCTTTTTCTTCAAAATATACATTCTGACAATCAGAAAGATTAATCAGATTCTCAAGTTCTTCATATTTGAACGGAAAAGGCAGAACTCCCCCTGAAACGCCAATTTCTATAATGGGGGCAGATTCTTCTGTGCTAATGGAAGATGTGATACTATCAGTTGTATCCGTTTCTTTGACAGTATCACTTGTATTCTCGGTTAGCTTTCCGCAGCCGCTTAGCAAAGCAGCTGCAGTCAACAAGCCAAATAACATGGTTATGATTTTATGATACATAGCGATATTCCCCTCCATCAATTACCGATTTATTTCAATAATATTATACATCAAAAAAACTGTTACGTCAATAGAAACGCCATAGCACTTTTGACTGAAAATCATAAGTGCTATGGCAAAAACTTCTTTATGCAAAGGAAATTTTTTGCAAAACCGAATTTAATGACATTTACCTGATGATCTCAATATATCCGATAATAGGCACTCTTGCCGCCGTGCCCTGTGCAGCGCCGATAATGACGATTATCCAGCCGATAAATCCCAGTATTCCTATAAGTCCTCCCACGATCCAGCCTATAATGGGGATTCTGCTTATAACTCCCGCAGCTGCCGACAGAAGGAACATAAGCAGACCCTGATTAGCAAAAAATCTGCCGTACCGTGAATCGGGGCACGCCACCAGGGGCAGGAAAAACAGTATGCCGAAAATAAGGGAAATTATGACCAGCGCCCTGTTGCGGCCTACGTCGTTCGGGTCAAAATAAATGTTATCGTTCATAAAACAACTCTCCTTTCAGAATCAGGAAGCAAGAGGCAGGAAGCAGGATTTTAAATACCCGTAAGCTCCCTATACCCTGTTCTCCTGCCGTCGCTCGGTTACTTTATAACTCTTACCCTTACCACATTTTCGGGTGCGGAAAGCTTAGTTTTAATATCCTCGGTAATATCGCCCTCTGCATCAATAAGAGTGCACGCGAAATTGCCCTTGGAGGGGCTTATCATATTGGAAATATTAATCCCTGCCGCTCCCAGAATGCTTGTTATCTCGGAAATGACCGCAGGTACGTTCTTGTGAAGCACAACTATCTTAGTACCTGCCGCATTAAGCTCGGCATTGGGGAAGTTTACGGAATTTCTGATGTTTCCTCTTTCAAGATACTCTATCAGCTCATCTGCCGCCATAACAGCGCAGTTGTCCTCCGCCTCGGGAGTGGACGCGCCCAGGTGAGGCAGGCAGGTAACGCCCGGTGTCCCCAGCATTTCCTCTGTGGGGAAGTCTACCACATACGCTGCAACCTTGCCGCTTGCAAGAGCCGCTTTGATAGCCGCCGTGTCAACCAGTTCCCCTCTCGCAAGGTTCAGTATGCGAACGCCGTCTTTCATCTGTGCAATGGTGTTCTCATTGATAGTGCCCTTTGTTTCGGGGGTGTAGGGTGTGTGGATTGTAACATAGTCGGAATTTGCATAAAGCTCGGAAATATCGTTTGTCATCTTTATCCCGGGGTTCATGGAAAGAGCGGCCTTTACCGAAAGATAAGGGTCATAGCCGATAACCTTCATGCCGAGGCTCATAGCTGCATTTCCCGCCAGTGCGCCGATAGCGCCCATGCCGATAATGCCCAGAGTCTTGCCGTAAATTTCGGGACCCGCAAATGCGGATTTGCCCTTTTCCACCATTTTTACGACCTCGTCCCCGTTGCCTTTAAGGGACTCCGCCCATTTAACGCCCTCGGCAAGCTTTCTCGAGCTCATAAGAAGAGCCGCAATAACAAGCTCCTTAACGGCGTTTGCATTGGCTCCGGGTGTGTTGAACACCACAATGCCCTCTCCTGCGCAGCGCTCTACGGGAATGTTGTTCACTCCCGCTCCCGCACGGGCAATTGCCAGCAGGTCGCTGCCGAATGTCATATCATGCATAGCTGCCGAACGCACCATTATCCCCGCAGGGTTTGCCGCATTATCGGAAACATTGTAGCTGCCCTTGTCGAACTTATCCGTGCCGCAGGCGGCTATTTTATTAAGTGTAAGTATTTCAACCATTTTAAAATTAACTCCTTATCGGAAAGCAGATGAATATCTGCTTTTTATTATTATAACGGATTCTTTGCGTACCGGGGATAATTCCCCCTTTGCCGCCTTAACCCGTAAAGCCCTTTTCATCGGGTCCGTTCCTGTCGACAACAGGTTTTCCGTCAGCGTCCACCAACACCGTCATGCCGCCCGAATAGCCGTCCTCACGGTAAAGATAATTCACGCCTGTTTCCCTGTCGACCCATATTTCTATAACAGAGACAACGCCCTGCTTGTATTTCCTTACAAATCTTTCTTCCATGAAAAAACCTCCGAAAATTAATCAGCCGTTATTTTCCTCGAATTTCTTCATAAATTCCACAAGCTTTTCGCAGCCCTCCAGAGGCATTGCATTGTAAATGGAAGCCCTCATGCCGCCAACGCTTCTGTGACCTTTAAGGTTGATAAACCCTGCTGCCTTTGCCTCGGAAACAAACTTAGCGTCCAGCTCGTCATTGCCCGTAACAAAGGGAATGTTCATAAGGGAGCGGTCTTTTCCCTGTACGGTTGCCTTGAACAGCTTGGAGGAATCGAGGAAATCGTAAATTACAGCCGCTTTCTTCTCATTGAGAGCCTTCATAGCGGTAAGCCCGCCCATTTCCTTGACCCATTCAAGCACCAGCTTCAGGATGTAAATGGAATAGGTAGGGGGAGTGTTGTACATTGAGCCGTTATCCGCATGAATCTGATAATTGAACATTGTGGGAGTGGATTCTCTTGCCTTGCCGATCATATCTTCACGGACAATAACAACAGTAAGCCCCGCAGGACCCATATTTTTCTGTGCGCCTGCATAAATAAGAGCAAATTTGGACACGTCCACAGGCTCGGAAAGAATGCAGGAGGACATATCCGCTACCAGAGGCACATTCACATTTGGCAGTTCAGCCCACTTAGTGCCGTAAATGGTGTTGTTAAGGCAGATGTGGAAATAATC
>CAMWLD010000112.1 GCA_947175005.1 uncultured Ruminococcus sp.
CTCCCTCGGCTATGCTTCCCACCCCAACGATCACAGCGGAGCGGCTATGTCCAAATGGATACGCAATTGATTTAAGCAAAAAGGAGCGAATTTATGAAATACTGTCAGGGGCTTTACCCCATAATCCGCAAGGAAAATCCCGCAGCAGAGGTTTACGGCCTCGTTATTCTCTGCCCGGAAATTGCAGCAATAGCAAAATGCGGACAGTTCGTTAATATAAGGATAGACGGATTCACCCTCCGCCGTCCCGTTTCCATTTGTGAAATTGACCGTCAAAAGGGCACTCTTCGGATAGTTTTCCAAATAAGAGGCAAGGGAACAGATGCAATGTCTCTCTTGAATCCGGGCGATCTTATTGATATGGTAGCGCCTTTGGGCGGCAGGGGATTTACCTTGCAGGAGGGCGCGAATGCCATTATTATAGGCGGCGGCATAGGCAATCCGCCCATGCTGGAACTTGCGAAATTTTACGGCGGGAATGCAACCGTTATCAGCGGTTTCAGAAATGCAGCGGCAGTAATATTGCAGGAGGACTTCAAGAGTACAGGCGCAAAAACTTTTCTTTGCACTAACGACGGCACAGCAGGGGAAAAGGGCTTTGTTACCGATATTCTGGGACGGGAGCTGCAAACGCATACCCCCGATATTATCTGCGCCTGCGGACCTATGCCTATGCTGAAAGGCGTTGCAGCCATAGCCAAGGAAAAGGGCATAAGAAGCGAAGTCTCACTGGAGGAACGTATGGGCTGCGGCGTTGGCGGCTGCCTTGTCTGCGCCTGCCGCACCGTAAAGGACGGAGAGGAAATTTTCGCACACGTCTGCAAGGACGGCCCCGTATTCGACAGCAAGGAGGTATTTCCCAATGAATGAAAATAGGCTTGAAACAGTTTTCTGCGGCATAAAATTCAAAAACCCTATAATCCCCGCCTCGGGCACATTCGGCTACGGGCGCGAATATGAAGAATTCTACCCCCTGTCTTCCTTAGGCGGCATTTCCGTCAAGGGTACTACAGGTAAACGCCGTAACGGCAATCTCCCTCCGAGAATTGCCGAAACTCCTTCGGGAATGCTCAACAGCGTGGGACTGCAAAATCCCGGAATCGACAGCTTTATCGAAAAAGAGCTGCCCTATCTTAAAACCAAAAACACCGTTATTATCGCAAATATAGCAGGCTCAACCGTCAGTGAATACGAGGAGATAGCGGGGAAACTTGACAGCACCGACGTTGATATGCTCGAGGTCAACATTTCCTGCCCCAACGTTAAAGCAGGGGGAGCAGCATTCGGGGTCAGCTGCGAGGGCGCAGGAACTATTACAAAGATAGTCCGCAGGGCAACCAAAAAGCCTGTCATGATGAAGCTTTCTCCAAACGTAACCGACATTGCCTCCATAGCCAAAGCCTGCGAGGCAGAGGGCGCGGACGCTGTTTCCCTTATAAATACCCTTTTGGGAATGCGTATCGACATCAACATCCGCCGCCCCATTCTTCACAATAACGTGGGCGGACTGTCGGGGCCTGCGGTGTTCCCCGTGGCGGTGCGAATGGTATGGCAGGTCGCAAACGCCGTGAATATCCCCGTCTGCGGCATGGGGGGCGTTTCCTCCTGGGAGGACGCTGTCGAGATGATGCTGGCAGGGGCTTCCCTTATACAGGTGGGCGCAGCCCTGTTCACCGACCCCATGACCCCCGTTAAAATTATTGACGGTCTGGAGGATTATTGCCGCCGCCAAAATACCGACCTGAAAGATATTGTTGGCACAGTAAAGCCTTGGTGACTTGCCTTACTACAGTATTCAGCCGATCTGAAAGGAGACCTTAAAGTGGAAAATGAAAAAATCATTGTATCGCAGAAAAAGTCGGCTACAGTGCTGTATATTGCCGCCTGTATTTTTGCCTGCCTTATTATGATAGATTTTTTTCTTAACGTTAGCGTCGGCGACGGCAGGGGACTTATGGGTCGGCTGCTTTCCACCGAAACGGGCGTTGTTGTTGTAAAGATCTTCTATGTGATCGCCGCAGGGCTTTGCATTTACGGGGCAGTGTTCTTTGTAAAAAGGCTCACAAACCCGAAGCCCCTTATAATTGCCGACGAAAAAGGCTTTACCGACAGCAGCAGCGCCAGCCCCGCAGGGTTTATCCCCTGGAGCGATGTTAAAAGTATCTACATGGTCACCTTGCAGCGCAACAAGCTTATTGAAGTGGAGCTGATAAATTCCGAGGAATATTTAAGCCGACAAAACGGGCTTAGCAGAAAGCTTGCGGAAGTAAATATGAAAATGGGCTATCAGGCAATAAGCCTTTCGCTGGGCGGCACTGACACCGACCCCGACAAATTCCTCCGCGATATTACCGCACTTTGGGAAAGGAACAGATAAAATGCGAACCGAACAGGAAATGTACGAGCTTATCATAGGCACAGCCAAGGCGGACGACCGTATCAGAGCCGTTTACATGAACGGCTCCCGCACCAACCCAAACGTCCCCCGTGACATTTTTCAAGATTACGATATAGGCTATGTGGTCACCGAAACAAAGCCATTTTACGAGGATAAAAACTGGATAGACATTTTCGGGGAGCGGCTTTATATGCAGTGCCCCGATGAGGTGGACAAGTCCGTTGGCATGGACGTGGACTTTGACAAAAGCTACGGCTGGCTTATCCAGTTTGCCGACGGCAACCGCCTTGACCTCCATGTCGAGCCGATAGAATTCTGTAACGTTACCGAGGACAAGCTATGCAAAATCCTCCTTGACAAGGACGGCATTCTGCCCCCTGTCCCCGAATCCACCGACATTGATTACCACATAAAAAAGCCCGACGCAGCCCATTTCCACGCTGTCTGCAACGAGTTCTGGTGGTGCATGAACAATGTGGCAAAGGGTCTTTGGCGTGATGAGATACCCTATGTCCTCGATATGCTAAGCCAGTGGGTGCGCACGCAGCTCATCAACATTTTATCCTGGAAAATAGGATTTGACACGGATTTTTCCGTCAGCGTGGGCAAATCCGCAAAATATATGTACAAGTGGCTTGAACCGTCTGTGTGGCAGCGCTTTCTTGAGACCTACGGCGGCATAACGGCGGAGGAGATCTGGCGCTCTGTATTTATAATGTGCGACCTCTTTGACGAATTTGCCCCCGAAGTTGCCGGAAAAATCGGCTGCGAATACAACACCGAGGAAGCCGCAAACAGCCGCCTTTGGCTTGAGACCGTAAAATGTCAGCCGAAAAATGCCAAGGAAATAATCTTTCAAACCGAATAAAATCAACCGTAAAAACGAGGAAAAAATCATGCTCAGAATATATCTTATCCGCCACGCCGAGGCAATGGGAAACGTCCTGGAATTTTTCCAGGGACGCACCGATGAAAAGCTTAGCGAAAAGGGCGAAAAGCAGCTTTCCTGCCTTGCCGAGCGTTTTCGTGACATAAAGATCGAGCGGCTCTATTCCAGTCCCCTAAAGCGCACCCTTGCCACCGCCGAAGCAGTGAATAAATATCACGATCTCCCTATCATAACGGACGAGGGACTTATCGAAATAAACGGCGGCGTGTGGGAGGGCAAACCGTGGGCGGAGCTTCCCGAGCGCTACCCTGTCGAATACGACCTCTGGAAAAATCATATGGAGGACTTTTACATCGAGGGCGGCGAAAAAATGACCGAGGTTTTCGCCCGCATGAAACAGACCATGGATAAAATAGCCCGTGAAAATGCGGGACGTACCATAGCCGTAGTTTCCCACGGCTGTTCACTGCGGAACTACCTCTGCCACTGCATGGGCAGACCCATTTCGGCTCTTAAAGACGTGGGCTGGTCGGATAATACAGCCGTTTCACTTATCGAGTACGACGACAATTTTACCCCGAGAATTATTTTCAAAAACAGCAACGAACATCTCCCCCCCGAGCTTTCCACCCTCTCCGGTTCAAAGTGGAGCAGAATAGATGATGTTGTCTACGGAAATTTCGGGAATATAACAGTAAGAAATCTGCGAATGACCGACCCGGAAATTTTCGCCCGTGAAGAGGTAAAACAGGGCTGGAAAGACGCAACTCCCGAAAAGCTTCAAACCCGCCTTGCGGATAACGTTTCGGGAAAAGCCATTGCCCTTGCAGCGGACTGCGACGGCGAGCCCGCAGGCTATGTGAGCCTCTATCCCTATTGTATGTGGGGGGCTTTCGGCGGCAAAGGTTACTCCGAAATAGTCGACCTTGCGGTACTGGAAAAATTCCGCGGCAGGGGAGTGGCAAGCGCGCTTATGGAGACTGCCGAAAAACTCGCCTCGGAATATTCCGATACCGTCTATCTCGGAGTGGGACTTCACAGCGGCTACGGCGCAGCCCAAAGGCTGTACATAAAAAGGGGATATATCTTCGACGGCACAGGAGTGTGGTACAACGACAAGCCCTGCATCCCCTATGAGACCTATAAAAATGACGACGAGCTTAATCTGTACCTGTCAAAAAAGCTGAAATAAGGGAGGAAAAGTTTGAAAGCTTACGGTGATCCCCTAAGCTTCAATGTATTGCTGATATATAAGATCAAGTAAAGGAGCTCAGAAAAATGCGAATAATGTCCGTGGATTTCGGCGACAGCCGAACGGGGATAGCCTTTTGCGATAAGGACGAAATGCTTGCCTCCCCCCTGACGGTGATACACGAAAAGAATTTTCATAAATGCGCCGAAAAAGCCGCCGAGCTTGCCAAATCGGAAAAAGCGGAGCTTATAGTTGTGGGCTACCCCAAAAATATGAACAACACCATAGGCGAGCGCGCCGAAAAATGCGAACGCTTCGGCGATCTGCTGAAGGAGCTTGCAGGCCTCCCCGTGGTCATGTGGGACGAACGTCAAACCACCGTCTCCGCCACCTATTACCTTAACGAAACCAACGTAAGAGGCAAAAAGCGGAAAAATGTAGTGGACGCCGTCGCAGCAGTCATAATCCTTGAAAGCTACATGGGCTACAGAAAAAACCAACAGAACAGCAGTAAATGAAAACAGGCGGAAACCATGATATAACGGTTTCCGCCTGTTGTTAATTCTCAATATGCCCCCGCTTTTTGTAATACGCCTCGGAAATCTTTTTCTGATACGCATTTTCTGCCTTATTTTTAATATACCTTGCCCCCGCACCCAAAGCCTTTACCAAACAGAACAGCCCGTAAACCGTGGAAATAAGCGGTATTATCAGCAGATATACTCCGAACCCCGCCAAAATTTTCGCCTTTATCTCCGCCGTCCTTATCTTGTTTTCATACCACGGATAAGCAAGGGACGTGTCAACAATGGCGCTTTGGGAAATTTCCCCGAAGCCCTTGAAAAGTGTCACTATATCGAACCGCCCCGTCTGGTCAACAACCGCCGATTTTTTTTCGGGAGCGCCGTTCACCTCGGTCATCACCGTTTTCGGGAAATCCTTTACCACATTCGGAATGCATATCTCATAAGCCGTCATCAGCGTTCCCGGAACAATGTTGCACAGGGCTTCATAAGGCATATATATCCTGGGCTTGCTGCCGTAAGCCGCAAATGCGTCCCCCTCAAAAGGACAGTCCACCACAGCCGCCACACGGTATTCCCTGCCGCTTATGGTGACCGTCATTCCCGCCGTGTCAATGCCACCGAAAAGCTGCCATGAGCACTGCTTGTCAATGACCACCGTGTCCGTATTAATGCTCTCAGGAGTGTAGTAGCTGCCCGACAGCAGTTTTTCCGGGTGAAAAATAAAGAAATCATTGTAAGTCCCCCCCGCAATTACATCACAAGAGCCTTTAATGCCGTTTACCGTCACCTCCGCCTCCCCGTAGCCGCAGTCTATCCAAAGCCTGCCCTCTACCGTCCGGTCGGGTGCGCCGTCCGTGCCCTTTATTTTATTGGATACGGAAGCGTCCTTTAATTTCCCCTCAATATCCTGCTTTAAGCTGTACGCTCCCATCAGGTCAAGACCGTTTTCGGGAGCTAAAAACAACGAGACCTGCCCGTATTTGTAAACTCCGCCGTCCCAGGCATTTTTTGCGCTTTCCGCAATATTGTCTCTGCCCAAAATGTAAATATTCAGATAAATGACCCCGAAAACGATCAGCAATACCGCATTTACCGCCCCTATAGCTATCCCTATCCTTTTGCCCTTTTTTTGCATTGGAACTCTTGCAGCCCCTTTCCGATCAAAATAATGCTCTCATTCAGACTTTATCAGTCCGCCGGTCTTACCTGTTCACCCGCACTGATAGGCCTTGTGGAGGTGGTGATAACAAATTCACTTCCCATAAGCCCGTTTACAGCCGTGTTGTTGTCGTCCGAAGCAATGACCTCAATGTCATATCGCACAGCGCTGTACCTGTTGCCCAAAGGACTGGGCTTTGATTCCATGACCAGCACGAACTTGCCGTTGGAATCCTCCCTCACCGCCGAATTGGGGATAACCGTGCTGTAGCTTTGACCCTTGCTGCCCATGGCAAGAGAAATGGTCTGCCCCGTGGTAATGTCCTCGCCGCTTACTGTAAATTTCAGCTTTTTCATGGTCTGGGGATTCTGATTGTCGGGCTGTATGTCCGTCAGCACCGCCGAGAAATCATTTCCCCAGTACCAGCTGGTAATATCCGCCTTGTCTCCCGTCTTGATCTTTTTTGCCTGTTCTGTCTTAACGGAAAATTCCACCGTGTACCCCTTGTCGGAAATGTCTATCATAACCGCCACGCTGCCCGCCTCGGGAGTATCTCCCGCAGTCACGGAAACGCTTGCTATCCTGCCCGCCATCTGCGCCGTAACATCTGTCTCGGCAGGTTCTTTTACAAGCTTGTCATATTTTTCCTGAGCCTTAGCCACTTTTTCCTTTTGCATCTCAATGTCATACCGCTGCTTTTCAAGATCAATGACCGTTACCTCGTTTTTGGATTCCTCATCGGCAACAGCCGCTTCGTAAGCGTCCCGCAGTCCGCTTATCTCCGTTTCCTTTTCCTTGATCTTCGTTGTCAGCTGAGCCTCGGTCATATATCCCGCAGCAGCCGCGTCCGCCTTATCCTCAGCCGCCTTGTCCGCAGCACGCTGTGCCGCCCTTATGTCGTCGTCAATGCCATTTATTATACCTTTAAGCTCCAGCTTTATCTCCCTTGTTTCGTCGCCCAAAGTGTCCTTTGCTGCTGTGAGCGCCTTTTCCTTTTTGTTCATGGTCATTTCGGTCTTTTTCACTTCATTCTGAAGAGCATAGTGTTTG
>CAMWLD010000113.1 GCA_947175005.1 uncultured Ruminococcus sp.
TTGTACATCTGTGCGGCTGTTTTCAAAAACCGGCTGTGGATTCTCTTATAACTGCCCTTTGGTATTGCGCTTTTATCCCATACAAAATTAAAACATACTTAACAAATCCGTCAAAAAAATATGGTATAATTAGTAAAAAGAAAAAAGGAAAACTAAAAAAATGACTAACTGTGAAAGCTGCGTAAATTACGTATATGACGAGGATTACGAATGCTATACCTGCCTTGTGAATCTGGACGAGGACGAAATGTACCGCTTTGTTCACGGCGTAAGTTCCGACTGCCCCTATTTTCGCCTTGACGATGAATACGGGGTTGTAAGGCACCAAATGTGAGGGCACAATGAAATACGAGAACACTATCCGGGGACGGTTTATCGAGCGTCCAAACAGGTTCATTGCCGCGGTGGAGATAAACGGAAAGACCGAGACTGCCCATGTGAAAAACACAGGCCGCTGCCGTGAGCTTCTGACTCCGGGAGCAACGGTGATACTTCAGCGCTTTCCCGAAAATTCGCCCCGAAAGACCAAGCTTGATCTTATTGCGGTCTACAAAGAAAATCTGCTTATAAATATGGACAGTCAAAGCCCCAACAAGGCGGCGGCGGAGTTTATCCCGCAGCTTTTTTCGGGTGTTACTCTTATCCGTCCGGAAACAAAATTCGGAAATTCCCGTTTTGATTTTTACATAGAGGCGGAAAATATCCCCGAAAAATGTTCGGAAAAAAGGGATAAAAATTTACGCAGGATTTTTATGGAAGTAAAGGGCTGCACACTGGAGGCGGACGGCGTTTGCAGATTCCCCGACGCTCCCACAGAGCGGGGGCGAAAGCATTTGGACGAGCTTGCAAGGTGCATTGAATCGGGATATGAGGCGTATGTGCTTTTTGTGATACAGATGAGCGGAATGAAATACTTTACCCCGAATTATGACACCGACCCGGAATTCGGCGAGGCGCATAAAAGGGCGGTCAAAGCGGGAGTTACCCCCTTGGCGTACAGCTGCAAAGTTACCGAGGACAGCATGGTCATTGACAAGCCCGTAAAAATAGTCTTGTGATTTTTCGGACAAATGAAAATTTTTATAAACATATACTAAATAAAGAAAAGGCGAAAACAACTATGGAAAATCTTGCAAATATCGGCGTAATAAACAGACTTATGGAGCGCTACGGCTTCAGCTTTTCAAAGGGGCTGGGGCAGAATTTTGTGATAAATCCGTCGGTCGCCCCGAGGATAGCCGAGTTTGGCGGCGCTGACAAGGGCGTGGGGATAATCGAGATAGGCACGGGCTTCGGAGTGCTGACCCACGAGCTTGCAAAAAGGGCGGAAAAGGTCGTTGCCATTGAGCTGGACAGCCGTCTACTGCCTGTGCTGGAGGAGACCTTGGCGGAGCATGACAATATAACCGTAATAAATGAGGACGTGCTTAAAACCGACCTTAAAGCGGTCATTGCCGAGAATTTCGGGGGACTGCGGGCGGCGGTGTGCGCAAATCTCCCTTATTATATCACGTCTCCTGTGATAATGTATCTGCTGGAAAGCCGCCTGCCTGTGGAGTCGATAACGGTAATGGTGCAAAAGGAGGCGGGGGCGAGGCTGTGCGCCAGAATGGGCAGCCGCCAGTGCGGGGCGGTGACTGCGGCGGTGAACTATTATGCCGAGCCGAGGCTGCTTTTCAATGTTTCACGGGGCAGCTTTATGCCACAGCCAAATGTGGATTCCTGCGTTATAAGGCTTGATATACGGAAAGAACCGCCTGTTAAGGTGGAGGACGAGGAGTTCTTTTTCAAGGTGGTAAGAGGCAGCTTTTCCCAGCGGCGCAAGACCCTTGTGAACTCCCTTACATCGGCTCTCGGAATGGATAAAAAAGAGGTCACTGCGGCGATAACGGCGGCGGGGCTGAAAGAGACAATTCGTCCCGAACAGCTGACGCTGGAGGATTTTGCAAAAGTGGCAGGAGAGATAGGCGGGAGGAACTAAATAACCGGATAAAAAATCAGACGGGCTGAATTTTCAGTCCGTCTTTTTTGCGTGCAGCACTTTAATTTTATTTGTTTTCTCCCTCGTCCTTATCCGTCTTCATTTCCTCAATAAGCTTTGCAATGTCGATAAAGGACTTGCCGTAGGCTGATGTAAAGGCTTTTTCTATAGCGTTTGCACGGTCCTTTCCGTTTTCCGAACTGCGAACGTCCTTCATAAAATTATCCCTGCATTCATGCAGCTTGCGGCAAAGCGCCGTAAGACCTTTTTCCCTTTCGCTGCAGGTCTTGACAAAATCTTCCTCTGAAGCGACCTCTGCCTTGCCGAAAAGCTTGTTGAAGCCGTCCTCATCAAGGGGAAACTCCGAGCTGTCAATGCCGAAAGCGCCGGCGGCAGCCTTTGCACAATTGTTGTAAGTTTTAAAGTCAACACGATCCGAATGATCCTCATTTATCAGATCGTCGATCTTGCTCTGAATATCGGCAAGAGCCTGCTCCGCCTTTTCACGGTCAAATGCCGTACCCTCCGCACAAATGTATTCGTAGTCATCACGATAGAGACCTGTTACCGTCCCGTATTCGTCCGCAGCCGAATGCGTGATACCGTCGGGATCGTCAAGCAAGCCTTGATAATAGTCTCTTTCCTCGGAATAACGGCTGTAAAGATATTGGTTTGCTTTGGTGCGAGCCGCCTCGCCTGCAATGGCTATCTCCATGTAAGCGTACCCTGCCATGCCTTTGGAAATTTTATCTGCACTTTCCGCCGTTTCGGTTTTTGAGAGCATTTTCCGCATTTCGGCAGCTCTGCCGCTTGCGGCAATGTTGCCTGCGGCAAATTCCTCGGAGGAAGCCCCGTTTGCAAGCTGCTTGAACAGATCGCTTATCTTCAGTCTGTCAAAACGTTTTTCAAAATTATTCCCCAAAACATTTCCCAAAGGCGTTCCCGAACTGCCGTCTTGCTTCTGCACGCCCAATACCGAACGCGCTGTTTGCGATGCCGTGAAATTATTTAAATTTGCGCCGTTTATTACCATTGCTGTTTCCTCCCATATTATGTTTTTGCATAATAACTCTGCTTATTGTTTATATCGTCTTTTTTCTTTTTCCCTTTAGTTTAAGACGGAGAATTTTACAATTATTTAACATTTGCTGCCGCCCCCGGCGGCTTCTCAGCTTATTTCAAACTCCGAAGATAAATAATGTCTTTCCGAATAAAAATAGTCGCCGTTATCATTGGCAGCGAGAAAATAAGCTGCTATGCGCTAATGCCCCGGTTCAAGCTTTCCGTAAATATTTTCCCACTTTACGTCATATTCATTTGAACAGCCGCTTCCGATAATCACTCCGTACCCTAAAGACCCTTCAATATTGTAAATATACGGCAAGCTGTACCAGCTGCCGTTCAGCTGTATCTGAAGCTCATACTCAATTCCCGTATCTATTTCTCTGTCAAGGTCATTGTATATCTTGTATTTTGCCGATGAATCATCAAAGTTTATCAGTTCCATAGTTACACTGTCAATGGCGTTTGTTTTTCCCTCAAAGACCGTATAGCCATCCGGGATTCTGATTTCGGAAACTGTTGTGCTTTCTTCGGTCTCGGGCGGTATTTCCGCTGTATTATTTTCACTGCTTTCACCGCAGCCGCACAGCGTTCCGATCATCAGCATTGCCGCAAAAATTTTAAATACCCTTTTCATATTTACCGACTCCTTTTTTCGCCGAATTATTTGTCTGCCGTTTCCTTAATTATAGCAAATTTTAAGTTGCCTGTCAATTTCGAATATCTCATATAGATTTGTTCAGCACTTTTTCTTGCTTCCTGCTTCTTGCCTCTTGCTTCTGTCAGCATTCGCCGTTTCGGTTTTATTCTGAATCTGATTTGTTTTCTATTTTTTTATACTCATCATATACTATAGCTGCCCATTCATATACCTTGTTTTGTACATTTTCGTCGTTTGTATGTACCTCCCAAAAATAATCTAACATATTAGTCCACCATGTATAAACCCTTATGTTATCTTTTATAAATGAACCATGCTGATCGTCCCAACCATAAAAGCCAAAATATTTTCTTGGTTTCAATAGTCGTTGAATTATTTTTTCCATTTCATCACCATCTCTCCAATTATCAAAAATATATTCACTAAAAACAATTTTATATTTATTTCCATTCATATATCCGATAACATTTTTATGAGTTCTGTTAACTTTATCATTCATAAATAATTCCTGCCTCTTGTTGATAAAACAATACTTAAAATTCAGTAAATATATTATCTTTTTTAAATCAGTATTCAAATCACTGTCCGCTTCAAATTTGCCGACCTCTTTTTTCGCCGTATTATTTGTCCGCCGTTTTTTTAATTATATCAAATTTTAAGTTACCTGTCAATTCCGAATATCTCATACAGATTATATAGATTTGTTCAGCGTTTTTTCTTGCTTCCTGCTTCTTGCCTCTTGCTTCTCCGTTTCGAGTAATTTCGCATTTATAAAGCAGTATAATTATTTTCATATAAAAATAAAATGCGAAGAATAATCTTCGGTAAGGACGGTAACAAAATGATAACTTCAGCTCAAAATCCCGCTTCGGGAATCATCTCCGAACAGACTGACGGGGAAGTTCAAAAGGAAAATCCAACCCCCAAAAAGCTTGCGCCGATGCTGGCCGCAATGGCGGCGGGGGGCATTCTTACGGGGGTAAGATTTGCGGGGAGTATGTCGGTTTTCGGTATCTCCCTTGTGTCGGCGCTGCCTTTTCCGTTAGGGGCGGCAGTCCTTATAGGCGGCGTTATCTCTGCGCTGGCTAGTGGCAATGTATGGCAGTGTCTGCCGATGCTTTCGGCTATGGGGATAATGGCGGTGTATAACCTTATTTTCAGAAAAAACGGCAATTACAACAGGCGTCTTGCCGCTGCGGTCTCGGGGGTCATCTGCTTTGTAAGCATTGCCGCAGTAAGCGCCGCAGGCGGTGCGGCAGGCGGAGAAGGCGCAGCCCTGTTTCTGGCGGCGCTTATCAGAGGCGGCATATGTATGCTTGGCACTCTTTGTTTTTTTGATACCGTGACCATTATCCGCTGCGGCTGCCAGAATCCCGATATAAGGGCGGCAAACCGCCTTGCCGCCGCAGGGGCTGTGTATATGATAATTATATGTTCGCTTATGCCGAGGGAACTGGGCTTTCTTAATATAGGCAGGATAACCGCGGGAGTTTTCTGCGGGGCGGCGGCAAGGAAATTCGGCGTTAAAGGCGGGTCTGCGGCGGGGATATTATCGGCGGCGGCTTTTCTTATGTGCGACCCTGCGGCAGGGCGCAGCGGGGCTATGCTGGCATTTGCCGCAATGATCGCAGGGTTTTACGGCGACAGGGGAAAATATTCGGTAAATGTAGCTTTTATCCTTTCCGCATTCGGCATATGCGCCGCAGCGGGAATGCCCTCGGGGACGCCTGCTTTTATAGCGGATATGGGCGCAGCGGCGGTGCTTTACTGCATTATCCCCGAAAACATTTACATAGGAAAGCTGGGGATGATCTCTTCATATAAAAGCAGCGGCGCTGCACAGTGTTCAAATGAACTTGTGTTCACGGAAAATATGTTAACGGAAGTGGTAAATGATGTTGAGGATGCAGCAAAAATGCTTGCAAGAGTATACGAAAAAGAACAGATCGACAAGGGAGATCTTGCTGTCAGCGAAACTGTCAGAGAGCGGGTCTGCGCTTCGATTTGCACTAAAGAGAGGTGCAGTGCGGTTATCGGCAGCGCTCCGAGGGAAATATCGCAGGGCTGCTTCCGCGCTGCGCAGGGGATTCTCGAAAAAAAGGGCAGTATTACTGGAAAAGAGCTGCCTGCGGGCTTCGAGGGCTGCACGAAAAAAAATCTCATCGCTTGGGAGTATAACACATTATACGGAGTTAAGAAAATACAGTCCCGCAGGCGTGCGGGGGCAAAGCGATTTTTAGATAATATAGCGGACGAGCTTTCGGCCTGCGGCGGCATGATGGGGGATATTGCACGGGGCATGGACAGGCGGCTGTCGGAGGACGAGGCAATGAGCGAGGCTGCCTTTAAGGTGCTGCGCCGCAAAGTAAATGAGGTAAAGTCCGTTCGGGTGACCTATGACGAGGAGGGCAGACCTTTTTGCGAGGCGTTTTTTACCGCTCACGAGAAATTTTCCGATCTTATGCTCACCCGTGTGACCGCCAGACTTTCCGAGCTTTTGGGAGAAAATCTCGAAAAGCCCGCCCTGCTCAGCTGCGTATCGGCAGGCGAGGAACTGCCTCTTTACCGTGCACGGTGGTGGAGCGGCGGGGGATATTATCCCGATTTCAGCGTTTCCTGCCACTCTGCCGAGGGAGGCATTTGCGGGGACAGCAGCGCAGCCTTTGAGGACGGCAGGGGAAATTTCTTTCTTATCCTATCCGACGGCATGGGCACGGGACACAGAGCCGCCGCTCAAAGCAGCATGGCGGTAAGCATTCTTCGGAGGCTTATTTTGGCGGGTGCGGATCTTATAAACGGCGTAAAGATGCTGAACGTTCTGCTTTCCTGTGCAGGAGCGGACGAGACCTTTACTACCATAGATCTTTTATGTATCAACTGCCTTACTGGGCGTGCCCGTCTTATTAAAATGGGGGCGGCTCCCACGACGGTGATATGCGGTGGTGAGATAAGCGTTTACAGTGAATCCTCCGCACCTGTGGGAATAATTGACAGTCCTGTCATTGAGGAAATTTCCTTTGAGCTGGACGAGACTGCACGTATAATCATGGTGACTGACGGTGTGGGTGAAAGCTGCACGGAGCTTATAAATGCCATGCTTCAAAATGAGCGTCTGACCTGTGAGCAGACGGCTGACAAGCTGGTGGATTTTGCGGTAAACGAGGGTGAAAGCAGCAAGACAAGCTTGCCCGATGATGTGACGGTTGGAGTGGTAAGGTTACTGCGATAACGGTTTTGCTCAAATGCTGCGGGGCTGGTTTCCCCTCATGCGCCGGGGAAATGGCTTTGTCCCCTACCATGCCATGAAACTGACTTTGTTCCCCTGCCACTACGGGGCTGCTTTGTGTTGATGTAAATGAATTTTGAAATGCGCTCATTTGTTTTAAGATGTGAGTTGCCTGTTACTATGAAATGTGACTTTGTTTGATAAATGCTTGACTTTGCAAACGGACTGTAAGTTGCCGACCAAAGGGACAACCTCTTGGTTTATAAGTAGGGG
>CAMWLD010000114.1 GCA_947175005.1 uncultured Ruminococcus sp.
TTCAACTTCTCTTTTATAATTGTATATACATAGAAAATTTGCCCGGACTTAAAAAGAAATTTTGAATAGACGTTTTTTATAGGAGTGAACTGCTTTCACAATTTTTATAATTGTTCAGTAAAAATATAAAGATAATATCGAAACAAAATATTAACATTATTTTCCGTCATTTCCCTTGACGGCACTTGACATTTTTGGGAAAAAAGGGTATAATATTTGTATGATTTAATTGCCAAGCGAAATTTAAATAAAAATATGAATCGAAAGGACGTTTTTAAAATGGAAAAGAAAATCCCCTACAAAACCTATCTCGAAGAATCGGAAATGCCCAAGCAGTGGTATAATGTAAGGGCTGATATGAAGAACAAGCCTGCTCCCCTGCTCAATCCAGGGACGCTGGAGCCTATGACAGCGGGTGAGCTGTCGGCGGTTTTCTGCGATGAGCTTGTTAAGCAGGAGCTGGACGACACCACACCTTATTTTGACATTCCCGAGGAAATTCTGGAATTTTATAAAATGTACCGTCCCTCTCCTTTGGTTCGGGCATATTGCCTGGAAAAGGCGCTGGACACTCCCGCTAAGATATACTACAAATTTGAGGGCAACAACACCTCGGGCAGCCACAAGCTCAACAGCGCCATTGCGCAGGCTTACTATGCAAAGAAGCAGGGACTGAAGGGCGTTACCACCGAAACAGGCGCAGGACAGTGGGGCACGGCGCTTTCCATGGCGTGCGCTTATATGGGACTGGACTGCAAGGTCTACATGGTAAAGGTATCCTATGAGCAGAAGCCTTTCAGGCGTGAGGTCATGAGGACTTACGGCGCCGACGTTACCCCCTCCCCCTCGGAGACCACCAATGTGGGCAGGAAGATCTTAGAAGCGCACCCCGGCACTACAGGCAGTCTTGGCTGCGCAATTTCCGAGGCAGTGGAGGTCGCTACATCCACCGAGGGCTACCGCTATGTGCTTGGCTCGGTGCTCTCACAGGTACTGCTGCACCAGTCGATCATAGGGCTTGAATCAAAGACTGCATTTGATAAAATAGGCGTTAAGCCCGATGTTATCATAGGCTGCGCAGGCGGCGGCTCCAACCTTGGAGGACTTATTTCTCCCTTTATGGGCGAAAAGCTTAGAGGCGAGGCGGATTACAGATTTATCGCCGTTGAACCTGCCTCCTGCCCAAGTCTTACAAGAGGCAAATACGCTTACGATTTCTGCGACACGGGTATGGTCTGCCCACTGGCAAAGATGTACACTCTCGGCAGCGGCTTTATCCCCTCCGCAAACCATGCGGGCGGTCTGCGGTATCACGGCATGAGCTCCATTCTCTCCCAGCTTTATGATGACAAGCTTATGGAGGCGACTTCCGTTGAGCAGACTGCTGTATTCCGGGCAGCCGAGCAGTTTGCAAGGGTTGAGGGCATTCTCCCTGCGCCCGAGAGCAGCCACGCCATAAGAGTTGCCATTGACGAGGCTATGAAGTGCAAGGAAACAGGCGAGGAAAAGACCATTTTCTTCGGACTTACGGGCACGGGCTATTTCGATATGGTGGCATATCAGAAATACAATGACGGCGAAATGAGCGACTATATCCCCACCGACGACGATCTTGCTGTCGGATTTGCGGGACTTCCGAACGTCAACAAATAAAATTATAAAAAACGGAACGTCAAAAGAGATGATAGCTTAAAATGCACAAGACCCTGAAGCGGATAGTTCAGGCAGCACCCTTTGTGATGATAGCGGTCATGGCGGCGGTATATCTGACAGTATTCAAGGATATGTCCCTGGAACAGCTGCTTAGATACACCCCTGCCCAGCCTATAGCGGCGGCTGCGGTGCTGCTGATAATGTTCGCACTGAAATCACTTTCCTATTTCTTCCCTATGGCTCTGCTTTTTGCTGCCTGCGGGGTACTGTTTCCGCCCTTGGCGGCAATACCCCTAAGTGCGGCAGGGTGCGCTGTAATGGCGACTATCCCCTTTCTTATAGGCAGATATGCCGAAAGCGACCTTTGCGACAGGCTTGCCCAGAAGCACAAAAAGATCGCCCTGATTCGTGAAACAGGCACGGGCAGCCAGTTTGCCTCTGCCTTTTTCCTGCGTATAATCAGCTGCCTGCCTTATGATATTATCAGCATGGCGCTGGGAAGCATGAGGTACAGCTACAAAAAATATCTGGCAGGGTCTGTTCTGGGGACACTGCCCGGGGCTGTGCTCACCACTCTTATGGGGCAGTCGATCACCGACCCGTTTTCGGCGGAATTTATAATATGCGCCTGCCTTGAGCTGGTGACAGTGCTTGTTTCGGCGGTGATCTTCCGTATGAAAAAGAGAAAAAAGCGGGTCTCAAATAATAATGAACCGATATGAAAGGAATGATAATTTTATGGATTTTTCCAAATTAAACTTCGGCGTTGACGGCGACAGCATCACTGCGGGAGAGCAATGGTCTTATCATGTTTTTAAGGAGCTGGGAATGGCAAGCCACCACAATGTGGCCGTGGGCAGTGCTGTATGGTACAAGCGCACTCTCCCCTGCAAGGGCGGCACGGTGACTACACAGGATTACACCGACCCCGATTTTGCGGGAATAAGCGACGGCTGGCTGGAAACTGACGATCCCGAGGAGCTTCAGAAGCGCGCAAACAACTGCGCTGTGGTGCATACACAGAGATTTATTGAGGAGGTAAAAAGCGGCAGTTTCCCCGTACCCGATATTTTTGCCTTTGCCATGGGCACAAATGACGCATGGGAGTGTCTCGGCGACCCGAAAAAGGCTCTGACGGGCAAAAGCCTTGAGGGAAACGAAAATGTTGACCTGTTCACAGAGGCAGGAGCGGCACGGTGGTGCATTCAGCGGATAATGGAGGAATATCCCCTTTGCAGGGTTTTCCTGCTGACTCCCATTCCTGCGGCAGACCCTGCTCACAATGAAAAGATCGAGGCTTCAATAAAAATTTTGCGGCAGATCTCGAGGGGTATGTCGGTGCAGGTGATAGACTGCTTCGGCGGCTGCGGGATTTGCGAAAAGTTTGAGGTCGAAGGCAGCACGGGCAAATACTTAAAGGACGGACTTCACCCTGATGTTCCCGGGCAAACACTGGAGGGCAGATTTGCCGCAAAGGAGATTCGCAACAACTACTTCTAATCGGCGGCACGGCGGTATTGTGCAGCAGCTAAGCTCTATATTATACAGCGACATTATGTATTTTGCTGCACGGTAATTCTAAAATGCGTTAACCTGCCAAATTCTACTTGTGAAACAGCGCTATGCAAAATACTTTGTATTATCCCGACTTTGAGGGATTTTACAAAATACCGATTACATAGGGCTTGTCCCGCACTTTGAAAATTTACATGAAATTTCCCGAAAGTCTTAGTTTAAAAATTTCAAAAAAGACTTGATTTTTTTTCAAAAGTATGATACACTATTAATAATATTAACAAGAAAAATTTAACATTAATTTTTATATGAGGTGATTGTTATGAACGAAAAAGAACTTTATGCACTTTGGTGCGAAAAGGCTGTTGACGACCCCGATTTACAGACCGAGCTTAAATCTATTGAGGGGGACGACGAGGCTATAAAGGATCGCTTTTACCGTGATCTGGAGTTCGGCACGGGCGGACTTCGCGGCGTTATCGGTGCGGGCGCTTACAGAATGAATGTGTACACCGTAAGGCGGGCTACTCAAGGGCTTGCGGATTACGTGAACGAAACATTCTCCGACCCTTCGGTGGCTATTTCCTATGACAGCAGGATTAAGTCGGACGTATTCGCAAAAGAGGCTGCCGCTGTACTGGCTGCCAACGGGATAAAGGTCCATATTTACACCGAGCTTATGCCCACGCCTATGCTGTCCTATGCTGTAAGGGCGTTAAAGTGCAGTGCAGGTATTATGATAACTGCTTCCCACAATCCCGCCAAATACAACGGCTACAAGGTTTACGGTTCTGACGGCTGCCAGCTTACTTTGGGGGCTGCGGAGATCGTTCTCAAAAATATCAACAAGGTGGATATGTTCGGAGGCGCCAAAACCACAAGCTTTGACAAGGCGCTGGACGAGGGCACTGTTAAATATATCGAAGAATCGGTTATCGACGATTACATGAACGAAGTGTTAAAGCAAGGTATCCACACCGACCTTGTTAAGTCCAGCGGGCTTAAAGTCGTATACACTCCCCTTAACGGTACGGGCAACAAGCCTGTCCGCAGGATTTTGAAGAAGATCGGAATTGACGAGGTTACGGTAGTTCCCGAGCAGGAGTATCCCAACGGAAACTTTACCACCTGTCCTTTCCCCAATCCCGAGATAAAAGAGGCGCTTGACTTAGGGCTGAAGCTCTGCGAAAAGGTACAGCCCGATCTGCTCCTTGCTACAGACCCCGACGCAGACAGAGTTGGTATTGCCGTTCCCTCGGACAAGGGCTATGTGCTGTTTACGGGAAATGAAGTGGGCGCGCTTCTGCTGGAGTATATTTGCTCGGAGCGCAAGAAGCTGGGCACTATGCCCGAAGACCCTGTAGCTGTAAAGACTATAGTTACCACCGACATTGCCGCTAAAATCGCCGAGGAATACGGCGTTAAGCTGATAGAAGTGCTTACGGGCTTCAAGTTTATCGGCGAGCAGATAGGCTTCCTTGACAGCAAGGGACAGGCCGACAGGTATGTATTCGGCTTTGAGGAAAGCTATGGTTATCTGGCAGGCTCTTATGTCCGTGACAAGGACGCTGTGGTCGCTTCCATGCTCATTTGCGAAATGGCTGCATTCTATCGCACTAAGGGAATTTCCCTTATCCAGGCAAGAGAAAATATGTATAAAAAGTATGGCGTGTATGTTCACACCCAGTCTTCCTTTGTATGCGAGGGCGCTACGGGAATGGAGCGTATGAAAGAGATCATGTCGGGGCTGCGTGAAAATGCGCCCAAGGAAATAGGCGGGCTTAAAGTAATCCGCTTTGAGGATTATATTGCAAGCACTTCCGTGGACGTTGCCACAGGGACAAAGACCATGCTTACCCTGCCGAAATCCGATGTGCTTACCTTTAAGCTGGAGAATAATGCAGGCGTAATTATCCGTCCTTCGGGTACAGAGCCTAAGATAAAGGCTTACTACACCACCACAGGCAGCACAAGGGACGAAGCAGCTGCGCTGGAAAAGACCATTTCTGCGGATTTTGCAAATATTTTGGGCTTCTGATTTATGGGTAATATAATATAAACATAAAAACGTGGCAGCCTTAACGCGGCACTCATAAGGAAGTTTGAGACATAGTACTTCCGATTTTACGGTCGGAGTACTATGTCTTATTATTGACATATTATTGTGGTTGTGCTATAATTTTTAGTAAGATAAATCGGAATTTAACGTAGACATCATATCTTTGGCGTGAATTGTTTTCATATAGACCGCTTAGTTTTGAATTGTGCAGAAAGGAGCTGTTTAACATACAAAATGTTATCCTTCCCCCTCGGCTTGAAAAGGGAGACACGATAGGTATTTTCAATTCCTCCTATCCCATAACAGCAGAATCACCCGATGCTGCAAAAAGGGCGGAGGCATTTCTAAAAGCAAAAAAATATATCATAAAACATGGAAAGCTTTGGGGCTGCATAGATTCATACCGCACAGCATCGGCAAAAGAAAGAGCCGATGAATTCAACGAATTGCTTTATGACAGATCGGTAAAATGTATCATGGCAAGCATAGGCGGCTTTGTCACTAATTCCATGCTGCCGTATATTGACTATGACTGCTTTATGCAAAATCCGAAAATTGTAGTTGGTATGTCCGATATTACCTCGCTGCTTATGGCTTTATATGCCAAAACCGGTGTTACGGTCTATTACGGACCAAATATGGTAACCTCCTACGCAAGACTTGAGCCGTATTCCGATACTGCACTTTCGACATTTGAAAACGTAGTGAATCAACGTTTTGGATATACTTATAAAATGCCCGATCATTATTCCGATGAGGTGATTGACTGGAATCAGAATTTAGATACAGAGAGAGTCCTTGAAAATAAAATGTTTACCTTATCAGGCGGTAAGGTGATCGGCAGACTGATAGGCGGAAACCTCAATACCCTCACCTCTGTTTGGGGAAGCGAATATATGCCGATGATCAATGAGGGTGATATTCTTTTTCTTGAAAACACCGAGGAATGGGCAGGATATGTGGAGCGATATGTTTCTTGGCTCAAACTTTGCGGAGTGTTTGATAGGATAGGCGGTCTTATTATTGGCAAACACCGAGCCTTTGATGATCAAGGTACAGGCAAAAAGCCCTATGATATCTTACTTGAAATGATAGGCGAGCCTAAGTTTCCAATCCTTGCGGATTTCGACTGCGGGCATACAGCGCCGATGCATACTATGCCAATCGGTGTAAAAGCGCATCTTGATGCAGATAAACAAATCCTTAAACTAATATACAATTAAGAAAAACGTATAAGCCTATGGCAAGAACATAACCAAAAAGTAAACCCGAAAACGGTTCATCCAAACCGCTTTCGGGCTAAAAACTTCTATATGGGTATTCCGCTTTACAGCAGTCCCGTTTGCTTTTAATTTATATGGTGGTTTGGCGAGATTTTCTCCCTAAGCCTTGGTTGGAAGCTAGCCTATAATCAGCTGTTCACAAGGTCGATCACCACCAGTTCGGGATTATTGAAAATTCTGGGGATAACGGTTTTGGTGCGGCAAAGTCCGCGGCTTACTATCATACAGGAATCGTCAAAGTCAAAACGACCTCCGGAATATTTGGGGAAGATACCCTCCCCCGGAGAAAACAATCCGTTTTGTGAAAAGGGCAGCCGCCACTGACCTCCATGGGCGTGGCCGCAGAGAATAAGGTCGAATTTTCCGAAAGAGCGGTAATAGTCTATATCCTCGGGAAAATGGCAGAGTAGGACTTCAAAGTCTGAGGATTTCCCGGTATTATCGGGAGTTTGTGCCGTATCGGCTTGGTTAATGGAATCATCGGTTGACGGTGTGAGAGTGCTGAGACCGTCAGCACATTTTGCTACGCTGTCCGCCCAGTCTATGCTGTTGTCAACGGCACGGGCTGCGCCGCATATGGTTATGCCGCTTATGTTGATATTCTCCCCCTCTAAAAC
>CAMWLD010000115.1 GCA_947175005.1 uncultured Ruminococcus sp.
CATATACAGTAACGTCTTTTTCGGGCATTCTAAAAGAATTTACATTGATTTTGACATCATTCGAGGTAATGCTGTCAAGCATGTTTCCGCTATCGGGTATAGCGATGATATTTATCTGCTGACCGGGAAGAGCGGAAACCTGGCTTGCATATGCCGTTCCGTAACCATCGGTAATGACTGTTACATTATATGTCTGCTGCACCGGAGCGCCATTGGACGTAAATATCGCCTCTGCAATGATGTCGCAGTCGGGCATTACTGCTGTGCAGGGATTTGTGTAATATGTTTGATTTACGGTAACAACAGTTTCACCGATGAACTTTGCGTAATCAAGCATAAGCTTGTAGTAATCGTTAGTGTTGATATTAATGTATGTACCCTGGGTATTGGTAACAATTTCATCATAGCCGGAGCCGTTGTAGCCTCCTAAGTGACACTCTTTACTGTCCTCTGCAACAACTGATACCCTAACATTATTCTGCGCAAAGATACTGCTCCATTTTGCAAGGCTGTACTGTGTAGTGTCGGTTGCGGTGTCGCTTGCTTTACTGTATTCATCACAATCTTCATCTGTAAGCAGAAAAACATAATTGTTAATGCTTGAGGGGAAAGTAAGGTTGTTATTTCCGTCAAGAAGCTGTCTAAATGCCTCACAAGTCATTTCATAGGAACCTTGATTTCTTTCAGCAAGTATCCGATCAAGGATATCCACAGCGCCTGCTGTATCGGATGACCATTTTGAACCGTCTGCATAAGTGTAGTAAACAGCGTTTTTTTCAGGCTTTGATTTTGAACCGTTGTTTCCGTATGTAATAAAAGACATATTAATGGTTATATTCTCTTTGCTTACTTCATTGATGAAATTTTCCAAGTTACTTCTAACTTTCTTTATGTAAGTGTTCATAGAACCGGATACATCAATAACAAAAGCAATATTTGCATTTTTGACGCCGACTGTGCTGCCTCCGTCTGCGATCTCCCAGTGGTCGAACTCATATCCCGGGTTTGGTGTGGCGGTAAGCGTATAGCTCTCTCCCGGGGCAAGAGATGTGGACGAGGCGGAAATAGTGCCGTTGCCGTTGGTGATTGTCGTTATTGTTCGCACGGATGCTGCGCTAATGTCCGCACAAGGCAAAGCTGCCAAACACATCACTGCTGCAGCTGCAAGTGCGGTCAGCTTTTTGAGCATTTTCTTCATTTTGGTTTTTTCCTCCTGAGTTTATTAAAGTTAGTACAGGTAATTTTTCCCTATCCTTTTCGATTGTAACACAAGTTCCTCTGAATGTCAATAGGCAGAGTAGATATTTATAAATTCATAACGATATTTTAACAATATATCAAACTATTCCCATGTATTCCAATCAATAGCGGAGATGAGAAACTCAAAATCGTCTTTTTTAGGGGGTTGAGAGGAACGTTTTGCGGGAACATAAGAAGGTGGAATATCATTATAAAGGTTCAATATCGGTTCAGGGGCTTTGTGAGCACTACCGCAAATTTTACAGGCAATAAATGTATTGTCATTTAAAAGCAGACGGTTGCCAATGATTTTCTTAACATCTTTAAATGCAAGTAATTCCGTTTCATTTCCGCAATTATTACAGTGCAGCACATAAGAAACAGGTTTATTATTCAGATTATAAGTACCAATGTATGAAAACATTTTACCGCCCCCAATAACTTTATTCTATTAATAATTATATCATATTCTATTGACATTTGTCAATAGATAATCAACAAAATGGCTACAGTTTAAGGGAGCGTAGCAATAAAAACAACCCTCTTTGTGGGAGGGCTGAATATATGAACCGTAAAGGGTTATTCGTCGGCAATAATGGTACGCATTATTTCTTCAGTGGTTGCTTCCCTTGTCATCCAAAAGGGTAGCTTGGATTTTTTAGCAGTCGGGGCGTTACGAATTATTTGAGGTTCTTGAGGAATAAAGCGTTCGTTTCGGGGTTGAGATTTACCGCATTTAGGACAAGTAACTTTGGCATTCTTTTTCAGAATAACATATGTTTCTGTTACCTCTTTAAAATTATCTGTATCAATATAAATTTCGTTACCGCATTCACAACGCAAATAAACACAATGTAATCTTTCAAATGCACAAGCAGAGAAAGTCATTTGAAACATAATCAGCACCTCCAACATCATTTATTTCATTAACATTATATCATATCTATTGTCTTTCGTCAATAGACAGCCAAAAAATTGAAGATTTTTTGCGTTTCGTAACTTTTTCACAAACCCGACACCAAACCATATCAAAAAAATTAAAAATTTCTCTTATATATTCATACAAAATCAATTGACTATTTTTGTTGAATGTGCTATAATAGTGTTAAGTGTAAAAATACCCGTAATCTATGTATTGTCAAAGGAAGGAAATTAAAGCTATGATTATGTCAAATTATACCAATCTAATTGATTTGAACGATATGCCCTCGGAGTGGTGGCTGAAGGTCGTGCGGCTTGCCTCCGATATTTTCGACGACCCCGCAAAATACTCAAAGGTGTGCGAGGGTAAGATCATGGCGACCCTTTTCTATGAGCCGTCGACCCGTACACAAATGTCCTTTCAGGCGGCTATGCTGCGGCTGGGAGGCACTCTTATAGGCTTTGACAACCCCGCCACATCTTCGGTCGCCAAGGGGGAGAATTTAAAGGACACTACAAAAATAGTTTCCTCTTATGCGGACATTATGGTAATGCGCCACCCTTCGGAAGGCGCTGCAAAGGCGGCGGCGCTGACAGCGGACTGCCCCATTATCAACGCAGGGGACGGCAGTCATCTCCACCCCACCCAGACCCTTACCGATATGCTGACCCTTTACAGGGAAAAGGGCAGGCTGGAAAACCTTACCATAGGGCTTTGCGGCGACCTTAAAAACGGGCGCACGGTTCATTCCATGTGCAAGGCGCTGGCGGGCTTTAAGGATATCCGTTTCGTGTTCATATCCACTCCCGAGCTTGGAATGCCCCAGTACATAAAGGATATTTTAATGGCGCACGGCTGCACGTTTACGGAAAATCCCTCTTTGGAGGACGCTATCGGCGGACTTGATATGCTTTATATGACCCGTGTGCAAAAAGAAAGATTTGCAAGCGAAGAGCAATATAATGCCCTCAAAGACGTTTACTGCCTTGACAGAAAGAAGCTTATGAAAGGCAGACCCGATCTTATAGTGCTTCACCCACTGCCGAGAGTGGACGAGATAACCATGGACGTGGACGACGACCCAAGGGCAATGTTCTTCAAGCAGGCAAAGTACGGTATGTTCGTGCGCATGGCGCTTATTATGACCATTCTCGAAAACCCGAAGCAGTCTATGCCGCTTCTGACAGGGGAGATAAAAAGCGGAATGTGCTGCTCCAATCCCAACTGCATTACACGGAAAGAGGCGTATCTGCCCCGCAGCTTCAAGGGGCTGGGCGATCTGCTGGAGTGCGAATACTGCGACGAGCGCATTCTCGGAAGATAATCTTTTTGCGGATCATCCGAAATTAAATGGAAAATTTTAGGTGATAATTTCGGAAAAAATTGTTTTTTTTAAATATTTATCGGTGTATGCATTTTTGAACTTATAATATGAATTTCTTCCCTATGATAACTTATTTTGTTACTTGCAATTTCGTTTGCTTTGTGATATAATCGTGTTAGGAGATTGTTAAAATAAATTTCCGTTATTTTAGCAAGCATTCCGTCCGATGATATTCTACAGCGGCAGACGGAATTTTCCGAGACCGCAATGGCAATTTTCCGTCGGGCAACCCTTGCCCATTGGAACTTGCCGCTGCAAACTTGTAAAGGATGGCTTATGTTATGAGTAATGAAACTAAACAGGCGGGCGGAATTATAACCCTTCCCATGCTGGCGCTGCGGGAATTGGTGGTATTTCCGAAGGTCGCCATACATTTTGATGTGTCAAGGGATAAATCGGTGAAATCCCTTACTGCTGCGGCAGAGGGAGGCAAGCTGATATTCCTCACAGCTCAGATCGACAATGACGAGGAGGTCACTCCCGACAGGCTCTACACCACAGGCGTGGTGGCGGAGGTAAAGCAGCTGCTGCGCACTCCCGGAGGCGTTACAAGAGTAATGGCAGAGGGACTTTACAGGGCAAAGCTTGTGGATATTGTGGGGATCGACCCTTATTACACTGCCCGTGTCAAAAAATATCCCGAGAGAGTAAGGGCAAAGACAGACCCCCTTGAAATGGAGGCGCTTGTCAGGGCGGTCAAGGAGGAATTCAAGGCATACTGCTCCAATATCCCACGGGTTCCCGGGGAATACATAAGTTCAATTATTGGCTCGGACGATCCAAAGACCGTGTTTGACAACATTGCAGTTAGCGTTCCGCTGCCTGTAGAGGAAAAACAGCAGCTTCTCGAGGCCAACGGCACAAGCAACAGACTCGGTATGCTCCTTGCCATGCTTTCACGGGAAACGGAGATCATGGGCATTGAGCGTGAAATACAGGAAAAGCTGCGTCAGCAGGTGGACGAATCCCAAAGGGAATACTATTTGCGTGAGCAGATGAAAGCCATTTCCAGAGAACTGGGCGAGGACGATTCCGTTCAGGACGAGGCTTACGAATATCTTGACAGGATATATGCCTTAAAGCTTCCCCGTGAAACGGAGGAAAAGCTTGTTAAAGAGGCTGACAGGCTTTCGAGAATGTCCTCTTCGTCACAGGAGGCATTTGTGGTAAGAAATTACCTTGATACCTGTCTCGACCTCCCTTGGAACAATGCTACAAAGGATAAAAACGATATAAAGCGTGCGGAAAAGGTGCTTAACAAGGATCATTACGGTCTGGAAAAGGTCAAGGAAAGAATTCTGGAGAGCATGGCGGTAAGGCAGCTGGCTCCAGATATAAAAGGTCAGATACTCTGCCTTTACGGACCTCCGGGAGTGGGTAAGACATCGGTGGCAAAGTCTATCGCGCGGTCGCTGGGGCGCAAATATGTGCGTATCTCCCTGGGCGGCGTAAGGGACGAGGCGGATATAAGAGGTCACAGAAAAACCTATGTGGGCGCAATGCCCGGGCGCATTATCAATGCACTTATACAGGCGGGCACGAAAAACCCAGTGATTCTCCTTGATGAGATAGATAAAATTTCTGGCAGTCAGAAGGGCGACCCCTCGGCGGCGCTTTTAGAGGTTCTTGACAGCGAGCAGAATGCCGCATTCAGGGATCATTATGTGGAAGTTCCCTTTGATCTGGGCGATGTGATGTTCATTACCACTGCCAACGATATGGGGACGGTAGACCCTCCCCTCCGTGACAGAATGGAGGTAATAGAGCTGGGCAGCTACACCCGTGAGGAAAAATTCCACATTGCCAAAGAGCACCTTGTGCCCAAGCAGATAAAGAAACACGGGCTGAGAGCTTCGCAGCTGAGAATCAATGACAAGGCGCTGTATGCTGTTATTGACGGCTACACACGAGAAGCGGGCGTCAGAGGTCTTGAAAGGTACATTGCTAAAATATGCCGCAAGGCTGCAAAGGAGATAGTGGAGGAAACTACGGCAAAGGTCTCGGTCAATCCCTCAAATATAGAAAAATATCTCGGACACCGCAAATACCATGACGACAGCCTGTTTAAAATGGATCAGGTGGGCGTGGTGAACGGGCTTGCCTGGACATCGGCAGGGGGCGTTATAATGCCCTTGGAGGTACTGGTAATGGACGGCAAGGGCACGGTGGAGGCCACAGGCTCTTTGGGAGATGTGATGAAAGAAAGCTCCAAGCTGGCTGTAAGCTATGTTAGGTCTATTGCCTCCGATTACGGCATTGACGGAAGCTTTTACAAAGAAAAGGATGTTCACATACACGCCCCCGAGGGAGCTACTCCAAAGGACGGCCCTTCGGCGGGAGTTACCATGACAACAGCGCTTGTTTCCGCATTGTCGGGGATACCCGTTCGCCGTGACGTGGCAATGACAGGAGAGATAACCCTCCACGGCAAGGTGCTGCCCATAGGCGGGCTGCGGGAAAAAACCATGGCAGCCTACAAGGAGGGCATGAAAACTGTCATTATCCCCGAGGGCAACAGGGGAGATATGGACGAGGTGGACGAGGCGGTAAAATCGGGTCTTGATTTTGTATTTGCCGAAAAGATAACCGACGTTCTTGATGTGGCGCTTGCCCACAAGCCTAAGCAAAAGGTTGCCGAAAAGAAAGTTGCCATGCCCTTTGCGGCTGTGACTGACGAGGACAGAGTGCCGCTGCACAGCAGGGAAAAGGGTGCGGATTAAGATTTAATTATCGGACCGGCAACGGTCACAATACACTGCACCGAGTCAGGAGTTGACAGAAAATGAATTGGAATAATATAAAATTTTGCACATCATTCGGCGAGTACAGTCAGATACCGCCCCCCGAAAGGCTTGAGATAGCCTTTTCGGGGAGGTCGAATGTGGGAAAATCCTCTCTTATAAATAAGATTGCGAACAGGAAAAATCTTGCAAGAGTTTCCTCATCACCGGGAAAGACTGCTACCATTAACTTTTACGAGGCGGAAAATATATATCTGGTCGACCTGCCCGGCTACGGCTTTGCAAAGGTATCAAAGTCGGATAAACAAAGGTGGTCAAAGCTTATCGGCGGTTATCTTGGCGGAGGCAGGGATCTGGGGCTGATCTTTCAGCTGATCGACTACCGTCACCCTCCCACAGCGGACGATCTGCAAATGATAAACGCTCTTATTGACGGAGAGATTCCCTTTGCCATAGTTTTCACCAAATCGGATAAGCTTTCCGCAAGGGAGCGTGCGGAGAGGATGAATGGCTTTGCCGGGGAAATTCCCTGCTTTGACCAAATAAAATGCGTGGAATTTTCCGCCGTTACCGGGGAAGGAGCAGAGGAGATAAGGGAGATCATTCGTGAGCTTTCGGAGGAATGATACTCTTAAATGTATGTTAAAATTTATTCTGCGGCATTGTGCCGCTTATATCGGGCATTTTCCCATTGGGAAAATTTGAAAAAACGAGTAAAATCAACCATAGATTAAAATAGTCAGGAGTTTTGAAAAATGTTTGTATCGGAAAATTTAAGTGTAAATGAAAACGGAAATCTTGCCATAGGCGGAGTGGATACCAC
>CAMWLD010000116.1 GCA_947175005.1 uncultured Ruminococcus sp.
TTGTATAATATTGTATAATCATTACTGTTAGTATACTTAGAGCATGGTTTGGTGGCCTAAATGTATAATAAGTAAGTTATATTACTATTTGTAATTCGTATAAATGCAACTTAATGTATAAACATTTAAAATAATACAATTTGTATATAACGTGTGCTTGACAAAATGTATAAAACACATAATTATTACTTTTTGTATATAATTCTGACTCTACGGATTGTATTAATATATTTATTTTTACTATTTGTATACTTGCAAATGACAAGTAGTTAAACAATACGTTGATTTAAAAGATAATTATACAAAAAGTAAATAAAAATATTTACACAACATAATAAATGTCGTTAAATATACATAATGTATATTTTTAAATAAAGTTTCTACAGGGGCTTCGGCTTAGAGAGTTAAGAGAGCAATAAAAAATCCTGCCTCTTGCCTCTGATCCTCTTGCCTCCAGTAGAGGAGGTTAAATTTATGAATTTACACGGCAAGGACATTAAGATTTTTACGGCAAACTCCAATCCCAAGGTGGCAAATGAGATCGCCAAGGCACTGGGACTGCCTTTGGGGCAGTCGGAGGTGGTCACGTTTTCGGACGGAGAGATAAGCGTTTCCATTAAGGAGAGCGTGAGAGGGTCGGACGTGTTTGTGGTACAGTCCACGAGCACTCCCGTAAACGACCACATGATGGAGCTGCTTATTATGATCGACGCTTTCAAGAGAGCGTCTGCGGGACGTATTACTGCGGTCATTCCCTACATGGGCTATGCAAGGCAGGACAGAAAGGCCAAGGCGAGAGATCCCATTTCCGCAAAGCTGATGGCGGATCTGCTGACGGTTGCGGGGGCGGACAGGGTGCTGTCCATGGATCTTCACTGTGCGCAGATTCAGGGATTTTTCAACATTCCCGTTGACCACCTGCTGGGCGTGCCTATTTTAGTGCCTTATTTTATTGAGAAGTTCAAGGATATCAAGGACAACACTATTGTGGTATCTCCCGACCTGGGTTCGGTAACGAGGGCGAGAAATTTTGCGGCGAAGTTTGAAGCGCCTTTGGCTATCGTTGACAAGCGCAGGCAGAAAGCCAATGTCTGCGAGGTCATGAACATTATCGGAGATGTGAGCGGCAAGGATGTTATTCTGGTGGACGACATGATCGACACGGCGGGCACGCTGTGCAATGCGGCTAAGGCTATAATGGAAAAGGGCGGGGCGAAGTCGGTTACGGCCTGCGCTACTCACGGTGTTTTGTCGGGTCCTGCCATTGAGCGTATTGCCGAGAGCGTTATCAGGGAAGTCGTTCTTCTTGACACCATTGCGCTGCCCGAGGAGAAGAAGATCGACAAGATAACCGTTCTGCCTGTTGCGCCCACCTTTGCACAGGCGATCGAGCGCATTTATGCGGACAGACCTATTTCACCGCTGTTCAACGCCTAAGCTGCAAGAAGCAAGAAGTTGCTGTCTTGGCTTTCGGTATGCGGATATGTTTTGCAATGCAGTCGGAAACCGAAAGAAAATTTCAATAATATATATGGGCGGGAATGGCCGTAGATACGGCTGTTCCGCCCTTTTAGAGGTTGTCTGATCCGCTGTATAACGGGAAACTGTAGGGTGAAAATATTTATGTGGTTTATATTTGCGCTGTTGTCTGCGGTATTTGCCGCGATTACCTCTATACTGGCAAAAATCGGCATAGAGGGTGTGAACTCAAACCTTGCAACTGCAATAAGAACGGTAGTTGTGGTGGGTTTAGCATGGGGAATGGTATTTCTGACCCATGCGCAAAGCGGGCTTGCGGATATAAGCAGAAAAAGCTGGATATTCCTGATATTATCGGGACTTGCCACGGGGGCGTCATGGCTGTGCTATTATAAGGCATTGCAAACAGGGGAGGTTTCCAAGGTCGTGCCTGTTGATAAGCTAAGCGTTGTTTTAACTCTTGTTCTGGCGTTTGTATTTCTGCATGAGGAATTTACGGTTAAAAAGCTTGCGGGCTGCGTATTGATCGGTGCGGGAACGCTGATAATGGTATTGTGAAAAGCTGCGGTGCACGAAAAAAGTGCGTGAAAAAGCACGAAATAAAGTGTACAAAAAGTACACGGGAAAAGGGAAATTATTATGAGTATATTTGATATTTTCGATAAGCTGGAAAAGGAAAGAAACGTGGGTGCACCCTCGTCTCCCGAATACCTTATTGTGGGGCTGGGAAACCCGGGGGCGCAGTATGAAAACACCCGTCACAATGCGGGTTATATGGCGGTGGACACTCTTGCCGCAAAGGTCGGCTCCGATATAAAGCGGATAAAGTTCAAGTCCCTTGTGGGGGACGCTGTTATCGGGGGGAAGCGGTGTATTGTTATGAAGCCCACTACCTTTATGAACAACAGCGGCGAGGCGGTCGTGGAGGCTATGAACTTTTACAAGATACCAATTGAAAAGGTGATAATCTGCTTTGACGACATCAGCCTTGAACCCGGGGCTATACGCATACGGCGAAAGGGCAGCGACGGCGGCCACAACGGTATCAAGTCGATCATTTATTTAACGGGGTCGGCGGATTTTCCACGTGTGAAGATAGGTGTGGGGAAGAAGCCATCGAAAGAATATGACCTGGCGGCGTGGGTATTGGGGAATTTTACGAAAGAGGATATTGAGAAGCTGCATACCTCCACAGAAAATGCCTGCGGGGCGGTGGAGATGATCCTTAAAGGGGATATTGACGGGGCGATGAACAAGTTTAATTAATAATGGATCGGGGGCGGCTTTTGTGTGCTTGGAGTAATGAATGTGGATTGGTTTTTGCGGGCTGTGATGAGACAGTTTTGTTAGGTTTGCGTTGTATAGCGCAAATTGTATAAATGAGTTGAATTGGATTTGTGTAAAAGGGCAAATTTTGCTGAATGTTGGAGAAATTTGCGTTAGGCTATTGACAAGTGAGGGGATTTGTGGTAGAATATTATATGGGGGTAATATTCTATAAGGCTTGAACTCGGAAAATTCGGGGGATTTTGGCGGGTCATTGTGATTTTTGGGGAGGGTGTTGTTTTTATGCGGCTGCTTTATAATTATTGCATGTAAGAAAAATTTTGGTGAGGTTTTTATGCGTTTTGAAGAGGGGCAATTTGTTGCTTTTATTGCGTAGTGCTAATAGAGCAGATTGCAGCTTTTCAATACGGGCGGCAGTGAACGTGAACAGAAATAATAATTATTGGTATAAATAAAGCGAAAGGCAAACGGGTATGGAGTGCCTGTTATTTTAAGGAGAATTTTTATGCAGATCTTTGAGAAAATAAAGCCCATGCTTATGGGGCATTCGGATATTGCGGATATTATGGACACGATGTCAAGGGGCTTTTCGCCTTTGAGCGTGAACGGGCTTTCATATATCCACAAGGCGCAGCTGGCTATTATGGTGAGTGAAAATGTGTGCAAAAATGCGCCGCTGCTTATTATTGCGGAGGACGAGGCGGGGGCTAAGCGGCTTTGCGACGATATCAACGAAATGGCGGGGGATATTGCCTGCTTATTTCCCGCAAAGGATTTGACGCTCACGAGGGTTGACAGGGCTTCGAGGGAATATGAATATCAGCGGCTTTGCGCTTTGACGAGGGTGCTGGACGGCAGCTGCCGCATTATTTGTGCGGGGGTGGAGGCGGTCATGCAGAAAACCCTGCCGCCCGAGGAACTGAAAAGCCGCACTGTAAGGATAACAAAGGATGATGAGGTGGACTTTAAGGAGCTGACGGAGCGGCTTATAAAGGCGGGATATGTAAGGCGTGATGTGGTGGAGTCGCCGTCGCAGTTTTCGGTGAGGGGCAGTATTGCGGATATTTTTCCCGTGCAGGAGAAAAGCCCTGTGCGTATGGAGTTATGGGACGATGTGATAGATTCCTTTGCGCATTTTGATGTGGAAAGCCAACGGCGGACGGATATAGTGGAGAGTGTTGTTATCCCACCTGCGGCGGAGGTTTTGTTTGACTCTCCCGAGGATTTTGCGGAGAGGGCGAGAAAGCTTTCGGCGTCTGTCAGGGGCAAGCGGACGGAGCTTATAAGGGCGGGTCTCATGCAGGATATTGAAAGTGCGCTGGGGGGGCTTACACTGGAAAATTCCCACAAATATCTGCCGCTTGCGTATGAAAAGCCTGCTCTTATTTTTGATTATCTTACAAAGGGCAGCGCTGTAATGTTCAGCGAATATCACAGCTGCGGCGAACGGGCAAGGGGGGTAATGAGTCAGCACATGGAGGATGTGAAGCTGCTGCTGGAAACGGGTGAGCTGTGCAGAGGTCTGGAGGGGTACTTGGAGGATTTCGGGAAAATTGCCGAAAGGGCGAGGGAGTTTCCCTGCCTTTTGGCGGATTCGTTTTTGCGGCAGAATGATGTGGCTCTGAAAAAGGCGTGGTCGATAACAGCATATCAGACTGCGCCATGGGGCGGCGAGATACGTCAGCTGGCGGAGGACCTTCAGAGCTTCGTGGCAAGGAATTATTCGGTGGTGGTACTGGCGGGGTCGGAGAAAACGCTGCCTATTATCGCAAACGATCTGCGGGAAGAGGGTATCCCTTGTTCGGTCATGGGGGGCGAGTCTGCCCTTACAAGGGGTCATGTGCTTATTACCACGGGCTGCCTGTCGTCGGGGTATGATTATCCCGACATAAAGACGGCGCTTATTACGCAGGCGAGGGCTATGTCCTCAAAGAGGCGGCTGAGGAAGAAGAAAAAGGGGGAGGAAATAAAGTCGCTGGCGGATATTACGCCGGGGGACTTGGTGGTTCACGCCTGCCACGGGATAGGGAAATTCGAGGGAATTCGCAAGCTGGAACTGGAGGGGGTAACAAAGGATTATATCACGATAAAATATGCGGGGACGGACGTGCTTTACGTGCCTGTTACGCAAATGGACCTTATTTCCCGATATATAGGGCCTCGTGATGAGGGGGGCGTCAAGCTTAACAAGCTGTCTTCGGGGGAATGGCAGAAGTCAAAGGGGAAGGTCAAGCGGGCGGTCAAGGATATGGCTGATGAGCTTATTGCATTATATGCAAAGCGCAGCCACACAAAGGGTTTTGCTTTTTCGGCGGACAGCGACTGGCAGAGCGATTTTGAGGCGAGGTTTGAATATTCGGAGACGGACGATCAGCTGCGGTGCACGGAGGAAATAAAGCAGGATATGATGAAGCCCATTCCCATGGACAGACTGCTTTGCGGGGACGTGGGGTTCGGGAAAACGGAGGTGGCGTTCAGAGCGGCATTCAAAGCCATGCTGGACGGGAAGCAGTGCGCTGTGCTTGTGCCTACGACGGTGCTTGCATGGCAGCATTATCAGAGCGCTGTTAAGAGGTTCGAGCATTTTCCGTTTACGATAGAATTGCTTTCAAGATTCCGCACGAAAAAGCAGCAGGAGGAAATTCTGCGGCAGCTGGCTGTTGGCAGCGTTGATATGGTGATAGGCACTCACAGGCTGGTGCAGAAGGACGTTAAATTCAAGGACCTGGGGCTTGCTATTGTGGACGAGGAACAGCGGTTCGGTGTTGCTCATAAGGAGCGGTTTAAAGAGGCGTTTACGGGGATAGATGTGCTGACGTTATCCGCAACGCCTATCCCGAGGACACTCAATATGGCTATGAGCGGCATTCGCGATATGAGCGTTATCGAAGAGCCGCCTGTTGACCGCTACCCCGTGCAGACATATGTTATCGAGCACAACATGGACACGATAATTCAGGCTATGGCAAAGGAGCTGCGGCGCGGGGGGCAGATATACTACATTCACAATCGGGTGGAGACCATTGACGGGTGCGCCGCAAGGATAGCGGAGCTTTTGCCCGAGGCGAGGATAGCTGTGGCTCACGGGCAATTATCCGAGGACAGGTTATCGGATATATGGACCGATCTTGTGGAGCATGAGATCGACATACTGGTTTGCACCACGATAATTGAGACGGGGGTTGATGTGCCTAATGTGAACACGCTTATTATTGAGGATGCGGATCATTTGGGGCTTTCCCAGTTGTATCAGTTACGTGGGCGTGTGGGGCGCTCGAACAGGAGGGCGTTTGCATATTTCACGTTCAGGCGGGGGAAGGTGCTGACGGAAATTGCGGCTAAGAGGCTGGACGCTATAAGGGAATTTACTTCATTCGGCAGCGGGTTCAGAGTGGCTATGAGAGACCTTGAGATAAGGGGAGCGGGGTCTATACTCGGGGGACGGCAGCATGGGCATATGGAGACTGTGGGATATGATATGTATCTGCGGCTTTTGAATGAGGCTATTGCGGAGGAGACGGGGCAGGCTGTGCCTCCTGCGCCGGAGGATTGTCTGATAGACCTGCAAATTGAGGCGCATATTCCCGACAATTACATTGAGAGCCTTTCGGGGAGACTGGACGCATACAGGAAAATTGCGGCGGTGACAAGCAAGGAAGAGGCTTCCGACCTTTTAGATGAATTTATAGACAGGTACGGCGACCCGCCGAGGTCGATCGAGGGGCTTATTACGGTAGCGCTGACGAGAAACCTTGCGGCAAGGGCGGGGATAAAGGAAATCACACAGCGGAACGGTTCGCTGCTGATGTTTGTGAAAACCGCTTCTCTGGAGCAGGTACAGGGGCTTGTAAGTCATTTCAAGGGGAGAGTGACGGCGGACGGGGCGGCGGAAAAGCCGTATATTTCCATTCAGCTTAAAGCTAAGGACAATGTGCAGGAGGTCATGAGAGAGGCAGTGGAGGTTTTCGCGGAGAGAGGTTAGAGGTTAGAGGTAAGAGGTTAGAAGTAAGAGCGCTTGCACCACTTGGGTTTCCAAAGGGGGGACCCCTTTGGCGGGTCAAGGGCAGCGCCCTTGCGGGGGTCGGGGGGCAGCGCCCCCTCTAACAGTCGCTATACAGAACGCACTTCAAGAGCACCCCCGAAAACCGCCGCCCGACGGCAAGAAAAGGGGGCAAGTGAATTAACGTCATACATTGCAAAGTTACAAAAACTCGGCAACCCACGTCGG
>CAMWLD010000117.1 GCA_947175005.1 uncultured Ruminococcus sp.
TAGTAACAGGCAACTCACAACCACCAACAAATAAACGCATTTCAACAACACATTCACAGCAGCACAAAGCCACCCTACGGCGTTTGAGCGGGGACAAAGCCAATCCCCCGGCGTGTGAGAGGGAGCAAAGCCATTTCCCGGCGTTTTAGGGGATTAACAGTCACGGCAGTATTTAAACATCGATTTTTAATCCTACATTTACAAAAAAGCAACACAAACTTCACATTGCAAAAAATTAACAGAAAAATGCTCGAAAATTGACTTAAATTCTATATAGATTACTATTTCCCTTTTTGAAATAATATGTTATAATAACAGTATGAGTTTTTATGATGATATTTTAATTCCCGAGGCAGTTTGACCGACTGTAAATAAACGGAAGTTTATTACAAAATGTTGAAAAATGTCAGCCTGTCCTCCGAAACAGAAAGAACCGAAAGGAAACAACAAAAATGACAAATAAGCAAAATATTGGCGCTCGCAGAGTATGCGCAGTCCTGCTGACTGCTGCCCTTTCCTGCTCTCTTTCGGGATGCAGCGATAAAGCGTCCGAGCATCCCCAAAGACCCGCCCGCACACAGAGTACATTTACTCTTCCCGATGTGGACGAATACAGGCAGGAGGCAGAAAGGCTAAGAGAGGAACAGGCTAAGCAAACGGAAACCGACGTTATTCTCGAGGAAACAGAGGCGATCGGTGTCGACAGCCTTTCCGAGACCGAGCTGCCCGATGAGGAAAACGAGGACTGGAAAGAGGGACTTTCTTTCCCCTCTGCTACTCTTGCGCCTTTGGAAAACGAGATAGGCGAATCCGCCGTTAACGCAGTCACGGAAACAATTGCCGACACGGCAGCAGATACGGCAGTCACGGAAACGACCGTCGGCAGCGTTGCCGACCCGACGATAAGCGCAGCAAATCCCCCACAGACAGCCCTGCTTGCCAATACCTCCACAGGCTCGGAGACCATTTCCGTATCCCCTGCGGCGGTAAACGCTACCCTCGGGTATTCGGGTGAGGTTTCCGGGGAATATAATAAGGAATTTTTTGAATCCGATCTGTTTATAGGGGATTCCATTTCCACGGGCTATTCGCTGTACGGCTTTATGGCGGAAAAGAACGTGTTCGCAAAAATAGGGCTTAACCCCTCTTCCGTGCTTACAAAAAGCGTTCCTACGGTTTACGGCGAAATAACCGCTGCGGATATGATAAGCTATACCCTTCCCAAGCGGGTGTACATAATGCTTGGGTCAAACGGTATCCAGTGGCTCAGCGGGGAAAGTATGTTAAAGTCCATGAAAAGCCTTACGGAGATGATAACCCTCACATCTCCCGAAACGGAGATAGTTATAGTGGGCGTGCCCCCCGTTACCGCGGCTTATGACTCCACCGTTGAGGGTATGGACGTAATGGCGGCTGTAAATGCATACAACTCGGGGCTGGCGCAGTTTGCGGCGGAAAACAGCTACATTTTTGTTGACCCAGGAGTTATTCTCAAGGATTCCACGGGATATTTTGCGGGGCAGTATGCCGAGAAGGACGGAATGCACTTCAAATCCGCTACCTATAAGATCTTGCTAAGCTATATTGAACGCGAGGTAACAGCGGCGGAGGAACGCGCGGCGGCAATGGCGGCAGCCGAGGAAGAGGCTGCTTTGGCGGCGGCAGGCGTTACCGAAAGTGCGGATAATGCGGGAGACGTAAACGCTTCCGAAAATGTCAGCGATGACTTTGAAGAAAGCGGAGAAAAGGTTCTGCCCGATAATATTGCAAGTGTTGCGGAAGATGTTGACAAGACCGTAAAAAATGCCGTAACAGGCATTCCCCAGGAGTTTGTGACATTGCCCGAGGCATTGTCGGCAAAGGCGGAAAAAGAGGCTGCCGAATCCGAAAAGCAGGATACATGGGCGGCAGAGTAATAATATAAATTATGTGTCGGAGGCAAGAAAATTTTCTTGCCTCTTGGTGTTATCAAGGATAACAATTATCGTAGGATAACCGTTATTAGAGGATAATATTTATGGAAACAAAACAGAATTATCAAAAAATTTTAGAGCAGACAATTTCCGAAATCGAGGGGTTAAAAGAGCCGCCCACATTAATGCTTCACAGCTGCTGCGCCCCCTGTTCAAGCTATGTGCTGGAATATCTTAGCCGTTATTTTGCCATAACGGTTTTTTACTATAATCCGAACATTTACCCTCCCGAAGAATTTTACAAGCGGCGGGAGGAACAGGAAAAATTTATAGGGAAATTTCCCGCCCGTATCCCCATAAAATTCATGGGCACGGAATACGGCAGCGAAAAATTTTACGAAGCTGTAAAGGGTCTTGAGCACATTCCCGAGGGAGGCGAGCGGTGCTTTGCCTGCTTTCGTCTGCGGCTTTGGGAAACGGCGCTGGCTGCAAAGGCGGCGGGGTCGGATTATTTCACCACCACTCTTTCGATCAGTCCTCTGAAAAATGCCGCCGCCCTCAATCGCATAGGGGGCGAGATAGCCGAGGAGGTCGGCGTTAAATATCTGTATTCGGATTTCAAGAAAAAGAACGGCTACAAGCGTTCCACCGAGCTTTCCAAGGAATACGGTATTTACAGGCAGGATTACTGCGGCTGCGTTTACTCAATGCAGGAGGCAAGAAGCAGGAGGCAGGAGAAAAGCGGCGGAATTGACGGTCAGCCGTAAAACGTTCTTGTTTTATAAAAGTTTGACGAAAATTTTGTGTAAAGTTTGTGAAAATTACCGATGAATTTTTCCCGTGTCCTGCCGATATATACGATAAGATTTGGTTTAGAAAAATTCCTGTACGGTGTGAAAATATTTTGAGTTTAAAAATGTTCACAGTGCAGAAAAATACAGAAAGAGATTTGATAAAATGAAAACAATAGTTATCTACAATTCGCAAACGGGCTTTACCAAGCGATATGCCGAATGGATAGCGGAGGCGGCGGGAGCCGAGTGCGTCGACCTTAAAACGGCGGAGAAGCAGGATCTGTCGGCTTATGAGGCAATTGTTTTCGGCAGCTGGGCTTGCGCGGGAGGGGTCAGCAGGCTTAGCCGGTTCAAAAGCGCTGTCCGCAGACTGGAGGGCAAAAAGCTTATTGCATATTGCGTGGGAGCAAGCCCTATAGAAAGCCCCGAGGTGGAGAAGTCTCTCGAGAAGAATTTTAAAACGCCGGAGTTTGAAGGGGTAAGCGCCTTTTACTGCCCCGGGGGGCTTGATTATGAAAAAATGTCTGCCTCTTCAAAATTCGCCATGAATATGTTGGTAAAGGTGCTTAGCGCAAAAAAGGAGAAAACAGATGAGGACAGGGAAATGATAAAAATGATCTCCTCTTCCTATGATATTTCCGATAAAAAATATATTGAACCTATCCTTGAAGCACTGGGAAAATAATTTCCGTGGTTTTGCCGTGTGCCGCCAAAATTTCCCGAAAAAATTTGTGCAAAATATCCCATAAACTTTCGGGAAATACGGTCGATATATATGATAGGGTAAATGTATAATAAACAATATGATTCTCGGGGTCGGTGCAGATATTTTGGCGTGCGGGTATGCTGGTATGCCGGCGTGTTACATCATCCGGAAAGGAGTAATGATATATGGATTTCATGAGTATAGGCTCGATAAACAGCTATGTAAAAACCATGAATATGGAAAATAAATGGCAGGCAAAGAAAAATTCGGGGAATTTCGCTGCCGACGGCGCAAAGACTATTGGCGAATGGATGGAAAATCAGAAAAAGAAGACCGAGGAAAAAACCTCGGCTTTGAAAAACATGGGTAATAAGAGCGATTCCACTCTTAATAATATCCGCAACAAGCTTACCAAGGGCAGCAAGCTTACTCCCACCGAGAAGGAGTATCTGCGGAAGAAAGACCCCACTATGTATCAGAAGGTTCAGAATATTGAGGCGGAGCAGAAGGATTTTGAAAACAAGCTGCGCCAGTGTAAGACCAAAGACGAGGTAAGGCGGTTAAAGCTTACCTATGCGGCTTCTGCCCTTTCCGCAGTGAACAGCATAAAGAACAGCCCCTATATTTCCGATGCCGACAAAATGGCTCTTATTTCCGAGCAGCAAATGAGAATGGCTGCCATTGACAAGTCCCACAGCGATTTTGTAAGGAGCGGAGAATTTTCCGATCTGCCTACAGACGCAGAGCGTGCAGAGGCTGCCAAGAAGTTGGCGGAGGCTGAAAATGGCAATGAAGAAAGCAATACCGACAACATCGAGGATAAAAATAACGCTGAAAAGGCTGACAGCAACAGCAGCAAGGAAGTTACCGCAGAGCGTGAGCCTAAGAAAGTCAAGGTCGTAAACCATGACAAGGAGGGCAAGGCTAAGGTCGAAGAAAAGGAAGCCCCCAAGGCAAGGAGATCCGAGGGCGCACGGAAAATGGCTGCCAAAGCAAAAGCGGAGCAGTCCTATGAAGTGCGCAAGACCCGCCGTTCCCGCAAAGCCTTCCGCACAGCAGCGGCAGGAGGGAACATAGCGGCAGTGGGCGGAAACGCCAAGTCTGCGGCAAGCGTTAAGCAGGCTGTAAGCGTTACCCCAAGAGCAATAGGCAGCAGCTTAGACGTCAAGGCGTAAGGCTGCATGAGAATCAAAAATATATTTTCCCCCTGTCTCATGCAGGGGGATTTTTTTGACAGGAAGTTCCGAAAAGAAACCGACAGGAGTTTTAAAAATCCTGTCGGTCTTTTGGGGAAACGCTGATTAAATCGCCCTTAACAATTTTTAAAATTTACAAATGGCTATGGGGGCGGCTTTTCCCCGCCTACGGCGGGGAAAAGCCTTTAATCAGCAGTTCCTTAGTTTATATGATTACAGTCTTACGCTCTAATTTCCGCTCCCAGTTCGGAAAGCTTTTTCAGAGCCTTTTTAACGGCGGCGTCCGCCTGTTCGTCGGTGAGAGTGCCCTCATGGGAGCGCATACTAATGCTGAACGCCACCGACTTTTTGCCCTCTTCTATCTGCTTGCCCTTGTAAACGTCAAAGAGCTTAACGCTTTCAAGAATCTTTCCGACGCCCTCTTTTATCGCTTTTTCCAGATGAGCCACGGGGATATTTTCATCGCATACCACTGCCAGGTCTCTTGTAACAGCGGGGAATTTGGGCAGGGGCTTGTATTTCTTGACTTCGGCACTTTCCATAAGCTCGTCAATGTTTATCTTAGCCGCATACACCCTTGTTCCTATGCCGTAATTTTCGGCAGTTTCCGGGTGAAGCTCGCCGAAGATACCTATCGCCGTGCCGTCCTTGAAAATTTCGGCGCACCGTCCCGGGTGGAATGCAGGGGCTTCTCCGAAATTCTCGGATTCGCCCTTGCAAGGCTCATATTGGGCGTCCTGTACTCCCACAGCGTCCAGCAGTCCCTCAATAATTCCCTTTAAGCTGTAGAAATCGCAGCCGCCGTACATTCCTATGCACAGCCTCTGAGGCTCCTCGGGCAGCTCGCCTCCCTTTGGCAGATACTCCTTTGCAAGCTCAAACAGCACAGCCTCGGGGTTGCGGTTATTATAATTTCTGGCAAGAGTTTCGCACATACTGGGCAGCAGAGATGTCCTCATAACGGAGGTGTCCTCACCCAGAGGATTGGTGATAACTACCGTGTCCCTAAGCTTGCTGTCTTCGGGCAGACGCAGCTTGTCAAATCCCTTTGGAGATACAAAGGAGAAGCTTGCTATTTCGTTTACTCCAAGCCCCGTCAGGGTCTGCATGATTTTCCTTATGAATTTCTGCCGCTCGGTCAGCTCGCCGCTGGCAACGCCTCTGATAACAGTCCCGGGAATGTTGTTGTAGCCGTAAAGCCTTGCAATTTCCTCGGCGATGTCGTTTTTATATTCAATGTCGATACGGTAAGGAGGCGCATAAGCCACTCCGTCCTTAACGGTGATCTCCAGCTTATTAAGATATGCCTCCATATCCTCCGCCGAAAGGGTTATGCCAAGGAAACGGTTTATCCAGGCAGGGTCAAAGGGAGCAGTTTTTTGAGTATCTCTGCCGTTGGAGCAGTCAATAATGCCGCTGACTACTTCACCGCAGCCCAGCATATCCACCAGCTCAAATGCACGCTTCAAGGCAACCTCGCACATTCTCGGGTCAAGTCCCTTTTCAAAGCGTGCGGAAGCGTCCGTCCTCATGCCGAGAGCCTTTGCGGTAGTGCGCACGGAAGGCCCGTCAAAGCAAGCCGCCTCAAAAACCACGTCAACCGTGTCGTCCATTATACCGCTGTATTCGCCGCCCATAACGCCCGCTACAGCTACGGGCTTTTCGCTGTCGACGATAACCAGCATATTTGATTCAAGAGTGCGCTCTGCACCGTCCAGTGTGGTTATTTTCTCACCCTCGGCAGCATTTCTTATTTTAATGGAATTTCCCTTGATATAGCGAATGTCAAAGGCGTGCATGGGGTGGCCGTATTCCAGCATTACATAGTTGGTAATGTCAACGAAATTGTTGATCGGGCGCACTCCGCTTGCTCTCAGCCGCTCCCGCAGCCACAGGGGAGAGGGGGCTATTTTAACATTTCTTACAACGCCCGCCATATACCGTGAACAAAGGTCCTCATTCTCTATCTTAACAGTCAGGTGCTCGTTCACATCGCCGCCGCAGGTCTTATATACAGGCTCTTTGATGTTAAGAGGGATATCGAATGTAGCCGCAGTTTCCCTTGCAAGTCCCGTTACCGACATACAGTCGGGGCGGTTTGAAGTTATCTCAAATTCAACAGTGGTGTCGTTAAGTTCGATAGCTTCTCTTATATCCATACCGGGAGTAAGGGTCTTGCCGCAGTCCTCTTCATTCAGGATAAAAATACCGTCCGCAATGGCATAGGGGAAATCATGCACCGTCAGCCCCAGCTCGCCCAGTGAACAGAGCATACCGTTGGAGGCAACGCCCCTTAACTTGCCTTTTTTTATCTTGACTCCTCCGGGCAGTGTAGAGCCGTCCAAAGCCGCAGGAACAAGGTTACCCACGTTTTCCTC
>CAMWLD010000118.1 GCA_947175005.1 uncultured Ruminococcus sp.
GGGAAGCACCATTCCGCCGCTTTCCACAGGCAAGCCGATCTCGTCCGCCGAAATTTCGCCGGAAAATTTTCTTCCCACCGTTTCCCCGATAATATAACCCATGACCGAGGGGGAAAGCCCCGTAGTATAAGAGTTCAGCAGGAAAAACAGCGGCTCGTCCGAAAGAGCGCCCGTGCAAAGCTCCACCAGATCGTAAATGCAGTCCTCCAGCTTCCAGACCTCCTGCCCCGGACCTCTGCCGTAAGAGGGCGGATCCATAATAATTCCGTCATACCGCCTGCCCCGCCTTATCTCACGGGCAACAAATTTTTCGCAGTCGTCCACTATCCAGCGAATGGGCTTATCGGCAAGTCCCGAAGCTTCGGCATTTTCCCTTGCCCACTGAACCATACCTTTAGAAGCGTCCACATGGCAAACGCTCGCCCCCGCCGCAGCGCAGGCAAGAGTCGCCCCGCCCGTATATGCAAAAAGGTTGAGGATATTTACCTCTTTCCCCTGCTGTCGCCTTTTGAGGATAACCTCCGACATCAGCTCCCAGTTCACCGCCTGTTCGGGAAAAAGCCCCGTGTGCTTAAAGCCCGTGGGACGGATATTAAAGCAAAGCCGCTCCCCGCACGAAAGGGTGTAACCAATCTTCCAGCTGCCCGGCAGCTTACGTGAAAATTTCCACTCGCCGCCTCCCTTGTCCGAGCGGTAGTAATGCCCGTCCGCCCGCTCCCACAGGGGAGATTTTTTCTCGGTTTTCCAGATGACCTGCGGGTCGGGGCGCACAAGGGAAATATCCCCCCACCTCTCCAGTTTTTCCGAACAAGTACAGTCAATAAGCCTGTAATCTTCCCATCTATCCGCTGCTCTCAATGGGTCTCACCTCTCCGTATTTTTTGATATGCCAAACATAATTACATTATCCGATAAAAGCTGCTTTTGCTGCGGGCACATATTTTAAAAATCTGTCCCGATTTGAACATCTTGAATATTGTTCCAATTTATTAATATGCTGCTGTATTGGCTTTTGCCGGTATATATAATATTATATATCATTCCCGATTCAAAGTAACCTGCATTTATTGAACCTGTAGTACTTCTTTGAAAATCACTGAAAAAAGAAAATACATCATCGGGTATTGTTGAATCAATACTCTCAAATTTGGTATACTCATTTCCGCCAATATTCATTGTCTCTATCATATTTGAATCATTGTCAAAAATTCCACTTGCTGCTATTACATCCTTATACCATATATGATAACTTGATGTACCGTCCCCATAATCAAAAGGTTCATCAAGTCTGAAATCCTCGCTTAAATCAAGAATATCGCTTACCTTGCAGGGCAGCGTAAGCTGAAATCCGTCAATAGTCACCATTTTGCTTATCCGCTCACCCGACCAGCCCTCGGGAAATGACGGTATAATTTTATCTGTATTATTATCAATTAAGTAAGGCACACCGTTCTCGTCATATTCCATTTGGTATCTTGGTTTCTCCGTGTCTGCACTTTCACCGGCAGTTGTTGTCTGCTCGGTCGTCTGCTCGGTATTGACCGTTTCTTCCTCGACCTTTCCCCCGCACCCCGCCAAGCCGAGCATCATAACGACCGCAGCCGCAAAAAATCTTTTATGTTTCATAATAAACCTCCCGTTTTTTCCGTCGATATGTATTTTATAATTATAATTTGTTTCTGAAACACATTCGACATTTTCTTGCCTCTTGCCTCTTTTTCTCTTGCTTCTTCACAGCGCACATCGGTATTTTTCCTTACATTGTACTTTGCTTTACCACCTTAGCTATCCTCATAGCCATAGTGTTCGCCTCGTCAAACCGCTTTCCTTCAACCATTACACGGATAACAGGCTCTTTGCTGCTCTCTCTGACGATTATCCTGCCGCCGCCTTTGAGCTGCTTTTCGCATTCGGAAATAACCTTTTCTATCTCATCGTTATTTTTCCATGCCTCTTTCCAGCGCTTGTCTATCTTAACGTTCACCATTACCTGCGGATAACGCTCCATGACCGCCGCAAGCTCTGATAAAGGCTTGCCTGTCCGCTTCATTACCGACAGCAGCTGAATCGCCGTAAGCTGACCGTCCGCCATTCGGGAAATATTCGGGAAATATATCCTCCCCGACTGTTCCCCTCCAAGGGAATATTTTCCGTCATACAGACGCTCGGTCATATATCTGCTGTCCGACCGTGAGGTGACTATTTTTATCCCCTTGCCTTGTGCAAAAAAGGTGAATCCCACATTGGCGGAGGCAGGCACTACAACCGCATTGTCCTTGAGCACGCCCCTTTCCTGCATATCCCCCGCAAAAATTGCCGTCAGCTTGTCTCCGTCGCAGATATTGCCCTCTTCGTCCACAGCAACGCACCGCCCCCCGTCTGCGTCAAAGGCAAGCCCGCAGTCGCAGCCGTTCTCTTTCATAAATTCAATAAGCCCCACCGAATGGGAAACGCCGCAGTCCCTGTTCACATTTATCCCGTCGGGCTGGCAATTCAGCAGATACACCTTAGCCTCCAGCCCCGTAAAAAGCCTCTGCGCCGTGGAGCAGACTGCACCGTTGGCGCAGTCCACCGCAATTTTAAGCCCCGCAAGGTTTTTCTCCCCCGATTCCCTTATGTGGCGGATATAGTAGCCTATAAGTCCCGGCTCTTCGGTGCGCCGCCCTACCGAGGCTCCGCTTTTGAGCGCCATGTTCAGCTTTTCCCTTTCACCGTAAACAAGCGCCTCTATCTGCTCCATGGTATCCTTGGGGATACGTCCACCGTTTCCCGAAAACATACGAACAGCGTTTTTCTCCACATCTCCACGGGGGCTTGATATCATAATGCCGCCGTCTGCACCATAATGCCTCGTAAGATACGCCACCGCAGGCGCAGGGGCAACCCCCAGGCTCACCACGTCCGCCCCCGCCGCCATAAGTCCCGCACACAGAGCCGATTCAATAATATCCGAGGTAATTCGTGTGTCCTTGCCAATAAGCACCCGAACTCCCCTGCCCGATTTTCTGCAAAGCAGGGTCGCAATGGCTTTTCCCGTATTCAGGGCAAGTCCCGGGGTAAGCTCTGTTACAGCAATACCCTCAAGTCCTCCCGAGCCGAATATTTTTTTCTTGCTCAAACAAGCCTACCCCCTTTCAGAGTTTATTTTATAGTGATTGAACTTTGCTGCTTGTGTGATACGAAATTTATTGTTTATTTACCGATATTACAATCTGCATACCGTACAGCATTGTAAATGACAGCGAGCTGCTAACTAAACAGCGACGTTTGTCCCTCCGCACTCGGCGGTTCATATCCCAGATGCCTGTACGCCAAAGCAGTAACGCACCTGCCGCGGGGAGTCCTTGCAAGAAAGCCCAGCTGCATAAGAAAAGGCTCGCAAACGTCCTCCAATGTAACAGCCTCCTCGCCTATGGCGGCAGCCAAGGTCTCAAGACCTGCAGGGCCGCCGTTGTAGCCCTTTATGAGCATTTCAAGCAGTCGCTTGTCAAGACTGTCCAGCCCCAGCTTGTCTATCTCCATTCTGTCAAGGGCAATGGAAGCTATCTCTCTGGTGATCTTACCGCCGCCCATTACCTCCGCAAAATCCCTTGCACGTCGCAGCAGACGGTTGGCAATTCTCGGAGTTCCTCTGGAGCGCCCCGCAATTTCCATAGCCCCGCTTTTATCGCAGGCAATACCCAGAATGACCGCTGAGCGGAGGATTATATCGCAAAGCTGCTCGGGAGTGTAAAGCTCCAGCCGCTGAACAATGCCGAATCTGTCCCGCAAGGGCGCAGTCAGCTGCCCTGCACGGGTGGTAGCGCCCACTAAAGTGAACCTGTTCAGATTCATGGAAAAGGAGCGGGCAGAAGGACCCTTGCCAATTATAATATCCAGCTTGAAATCCTCCATGGCAGGGTACAGCACTTCCTCAATGGCACGGGAGAGCCTGTGTATCTCGTCTATGAAAAGCACATCCCCCTCGTTAAGGTTGGTTATAAGCGCCACCAGATCCCCCGGCTTTTCAATGGCAGGGCCTGCGGTAGTACGGATATTTACCCCCATTTCATGAGCAATAATGGAGGCAAGAGTAGTCTTGCCCAAGCCCGGAGGGCCGTAAAGCAGCACATGGTCAAGGCTCTCATTCCTGTTAAGGGCAGCCTTGATGTATATTCCCAGATTTTCCTTTACCTTGTCCTGCCCTATATATTCGTTAAGGGCTTTCGGGCGCAGGGAATAGTCAAAATCATCTCCGTCCGACTCTATCGGCTCACGGGAAACTATCCGTTCCTCAAATTCAATATCGCTTTGTTCAAGCAAATCATTCACCGCCTAAAATGGGTTATTTTTCTCTGTCTATTCCTCGTCATTGCTTGGTGGAGTTATATTTTCCACAAAGGGACGCTTCCATTTGGCCGTCTGCTTTGTGGCAATGACCGCCAGGGGCATACACATTTCATCGGAGGTAAAGCCGCCGAAGCCTGCCTTATCCGCAGGGCGGTGCTTTTCATTGAGCGCCCTGAACTTCATTGACTTGTCGCTTATGGCAAAGGCGCAGTAATCCCCCAGGAAGTCGTAGACCTTGCCTGTGAGTCTGCCCGTGCCGAAAAGCTCTCTGCGGAGTATTTCCGAGCGGGACATAAGCATAAAGTCCTCGGAAAAGTTCTCGGCAAACAGTCTCTCAAAATCGCTGCGCCTGTCGTATTTCACAAAGAAATTCGCCGACCGTCCCCCGAATGAGGGCGGCATTACAAGGCAGTCGCATATTGCAGGGCGCAGATTAAGCATATATTCCTCGGAAATATCCGTCATTCCGTAGCTTGATGTCAGGATAAAGACCGTGTCGGTAAGGGTTTTTGAAAGTCCGACCACAGTGTCCGCAATGTCCTTTATTATCTGCCGCACCTGCTCGCTTTTGCAGCCGTATTTTGCCGCCGCCTTTGCGGGAGTGTCCCAGGAAACAAAGGTAAATGTGTTCTGATCGGTGTCCGCTATCTTATCTATCAGGTCAAACATTCTTACAGGAGTTTCGGCAACCTTGTGGTAGCTTTTGTTTTCCGCTATCCTTATTCCCTTTGGGGCAATGGAAAAGGGCTGCACGCCGCCGATAATGGAATCTGCGATCTCTCCGAAAATGTTTTCATAGGGCATTACAAAATCCGCTATATTGGCAAATGCCACAGGCTGATTTGAATAGGGGTCAAGGTTGGAGGAAAGCTCCACCGTGCGGCAAAGCTCCTTAAAAAACATCGTCTGCCCCAGTCTGCCGTGCTGTGCGGGAGAAAGACCCGTCAGGCAGCTGACATCCGCCGCCGCAGGGCAGCAGGGGCACACGGAGGTAACATATCCTGTCATATTCTCCATTAAAGCGTCCGTGGGGGAAAGACAGTCCTTGAACATATTTTCCCCTGCGCCTCCTAAAATTATCAGCACCACGTTCTTGTACATACGCCTGAGAACATTATCTATCTCGGGCAGCGTGGGAACATTTGTACTTATCCGATAAAACTTTCTTACGGAGGCAATAACGTTTATAACGGATTTTTTATAATTGGGATAAACAAGCATATGAATGCCCCTTTCATCGCAAAGTTTGAAATATCGCCGATCGTTTGGCCTTTAAAACGTGAAAATATCACTTGAATTTGGCAAGACTTTTAAGCGCCCCTCTGATAAGCTCCTCCGCCGAAAGATTCGGGTCAAGCTGCGCCACAGCCGCCTCCGCCTCTCCGTCGGAATATCCAAGCACCAGCAGCGCCTCCACAGCATCGGAAGCAGCCCCGCCTCGCAGCGCCGCCATACCGCCTCCCGAGGAGGGAGCAAAGCCCGCAGGCTCAAGCTTTTCCTTTGAAATTTTATCTTTAAGCTCCAGCACTATCCTCTGCGCCATTTTCTGACCTACGCCTCTTGCCTTGGTCAGCTGTTTAAAATTGCTTGTAGCCACCGCCAGGGCAAAGGAATTGGGATCCATATCCGATAAAATCGACAGCGCCGCCTTTGCGCCCACTCCGGTCACTCCCAAAAGCATCTGAAAGCTTCGCAGCTCCGCTTTGGAGTAAAACCCGAACAGCGAGACTCCGTCCTGGGTGACCTGCATATATGTATAAAGCGTTTCCTCGCCGCCCTCATTGCCAAGCGCTGCAAGGGTGTTGTAGGTGGTACGGCAGGCATATCCCACCCCTGCGCATTCTATCACCGCAAGCCCTGCTTCTTTTACCGTCAGCGTGCCTCTTAAACTGTAGATCATATAAAAACTCCCCTCTGAATCGGTTAATTTATCCTGTGACTGTGCCCGTGACATATCGCAAGCGCCAGAGCGTCTGCGGTATCGTCGGGTTTCGGGACTTTCGACAAGCCCAAAATATTCTTTGTCATCTCCATGACCTGCTTTTTCTCCGCCAAGCCGTAGCCCACTACCGACTGCTTCACCTGCAAGGGCGTGTACTCGAACACGGGCAGCCCTCTCTGAACCGCCGCCAGCACTATAACTCCCCTTGCCTGAGCAACGTCAATGCCTGTTTTCTGATTGGTGTTGAAAAAAAGCTTCTCAATGCTCATATATTCGGGGTTGTAGGTGTCGATAACAGTGGAAATGTCATTGTAAATATCCAGCAGCCGCAGGGTAAAATCCGTCCCTGCGCTTGTGGTCACCGCTCCGCAGCCCACTGTTTTAAAAGCATAGCCGTCATAATCCAGTACGCCGTAGCCAACTATTGCATAGCCGGGGTCTATTCCCAGAATCCTCAAGACATATATGTCCCCTTTTTACGTTTCCTTTTCACGGAAACTTTTATTCTGTTTTTTGCTAACAGATATATTAATTATATCACATTTCTTTCCCTTTTGCATTACATTTAAAAATTTTTTCATCATATCTTTACCGGAATAAGGAAAACAGACTGCCTCAAAATGAAACAGTCTGCTAATATTATTTTTTTATAAAATCGTTTACGAAAAGCCGAGAAGCAGGATGCAAGAAGCAAGAGGCAGG
>CAMWLD010000119.1 GCA_947175005.1 uncultured Ruminococcus sp.
GGGGAAGTCTGTATACACGTTAACGGAGTTTGCGAGCACGAAAAATATAAAAAGGAACGATCGGACACTCCGTGAAATTCTCCGAAAAAACAAGAGACAGATCCGAAATGAAAAAACGGAAAATGAAAGGAACGGTAAAAATGAACAAAACGCTTAATCTTCAGGATGTATTCCTTAACCAGGCAAGGAAAGAGAAAGTTCCGATTACCTGCATTCTTACGAACGGGTTCCAGTTCAAGGGCGTGGTAAAGGGATTTGACAGCTATGCTGTGATAATTGACGCGGAGGGCAAGCAGGAGCTTGTTTACAAGCACGCTATCTCTACGATAATCCCCGCAAAGCCCATATCTATCCTTGACGCCGAGAACGGCGACAGGTAAAAGCTATGGGAAACGCTTTGATGCGGTTTCTGCTGGCGCTTCTTGCGGTGGCGGTGCTGCTTATGCTCAGCAGCCAGATATATAATACGGTGAACGTTCAGTACACCACAGAGCAGGCGGTCATTTATTCCTCGGCGGAAAAGGTCACATTTCGCGGTGTTTACATAAGGGACGAGGCTGTGATAAGAAAAAGCTACAGCGGCGTTCTTAGCTTCCCCATAGAGGACGGCAGCAAGGTGGGCAACGGGTCGGTGGTGGCATACATTTACCGCTCGGAAAGCGATATTGAGACCAACCGCAAGATCAGCGATATGGAGGCGGAGATAGAGCTTTTGCGGGCTGCCCAAAATCCGGGCACGGTGCTGACGGCGCGTCCCGAGTTCATTTCGGGGCTTATTGCGGAAAAATATCAGACCATGTCGACCATTCTCTCGAAGAGGGATATTTCCGAATTAAAGGACTGCCGTGACGATCTGCTGACCCTTATGAGCATTTACCAGATCTCGGTAAATCAGGAGGACGGCTATAACGACAGGATCGACGAGCTGACAGCTTCCATTGACAGCTTAAAGGCCAAGCAGCAGGGATATATTTCCACGGTAACATCTCCCGATTCGGGCTACTTCGTAAGCTTTACGGACGGGTACGAAAACAAGCTTAACACTTCGGACAATTCTGCTGTTACGGCTGAACTTATAAAAGAGGTCACCTCGGGAAAGAACCGGGGCAGCAGGAGCAAAAGCGAGATAGGCAAGCTTGTAAAGGGCTATGACTGGAAGATCGCGGGAATTATCGACAACTCCGAGAGCGTTTACAATCCCGGGGACACGGTAAAGGTGAAATTCGCTTCCACTCCCGACACGGTAACGGCGGTGATAGAGAGCCTTGAGCCTACGGACAACCCCGAAGAATGGGTGCTTATACTGCGGTGCGACGAGATGACCTTTGACCTGGTGCGCAAGCGGACGGAGAGGGTGGAAATGACCCTTAACCCCTTTGAGGGAATTCGCATTCCCAGGGAGGCGCTGCGGTTTAACAGCGATAATGAAAAGGGCTGTTATGTGCTGTGGGGGCAGAGGGTGCTTTTCAAAAAGGTCGACCCTGTGTTTGAGGATGATGATTATCTGCTTTCAAAGATAACCTCCGATGAGACGTTTGTGTGCGTTCATGACGACATTATCATTGACGGCGTGGACACGGCGGCTTACAAGGCCAATTCCGAAGAGGTGGACGACAGCGGCGAGGAAGAGGACAAGATTCCCGTTTACTCCCAGACGGAGGCTACCACCAGGGGAGTTATTTCCGAGGATATTGTGGATCTGCCCGAGACCGAGGTGGTGATAACCACATCCACCGACGACCCGGAGGCTGTGCCCAAGTCGGGACGTTCATAGCTTTAGATAACAGACTTTTTCCCGCCGCAGGCGGGTGGAAAGCTGCCCGATATTCCTATATGTTTATAGAATAGATAGGAAATTGAAAATTGCAATGCAAGGAGGGCGACTGCCATGGAGGCGGGTTTTGCGGATATTGAGGAAAATATAAAGCGCATTCGCGAAAATTTGAGCGAGGCTGCTTTAAAAAGCGGGAGAAGTCCCGATGATATTCGTATAATGGCTGTTACAAAGACAGTTCCCTTTGAGCGGGTGAATTTTGCGGCGTCACGGGGGCTTACGCTGTTGGGCGAAAACCGTGTACAGGAATTTTTACAGAAAAAAGAGCATTATGTAAAAAACGCCGAGGTTCACTTTATAGGTCACTTGCAAAGCAACAAGATAAAATACATCATTGACAGCGTGGAAATGATAGAGTCGGTGGACTCGGTGAAGCTGGGAGAGGAAATTTCTGGGAGAGCCGGGAAGATCGGAAGGACTATGGACATCTTGTGCGAGGTGAATGTGGGGGGAGAGGAAAGCAAAAGCGGCTTTTCCCCCGAAGAAGTCACCGAGGCGGTCTGCCGCTTGGCTGAATTACCCGGGATAAGGGTAAGGGGGCTTATGACTATCCCGCCTCCTGCGGCTGACGGCGGCAGCTTGTATTTTGAAAAAATGCAGCGGATTTTTGAGGATACTGCGGCAAGAAAAATTCCCGGGACGGATATTGACACCCTTTCCATGGGAATGAGCGCAGATTATGCGGAGGCTGTCCGTTTCGGCAGCACCCTTGTGAGAATAGGTTCAGGGCTGTTCGGAGCAAGGAATTATCCCGTATGATCCTTTGAAAACCGGCATTTAAAAATAAAAAAAGCAAACAAAACGGCGGTGAAATAAACCGTCAAGAAAGAAAAAACTGAAAGGAAGAAGTATAAAATGGGATTCATGGACAGTATCAGAACAGCTTTAGGTTTCGAGGGCCCCGAGGGCTATGAGGAAGATGAATTTCCTCCCGAGCCCGTTTCGGATCCCGGGGAATACGGAGGAAGAATGATGCAGGCTCAGGGGGCGCAGAGCGGCGATCCAAAGCTTAACATTTCCGTTACAGCCCAGCTGCAGGTAATTCTTGTTCGTCCCGAAAAATTTGCGGACACCAAGGACATTGCCAATCACCTTAACAACAAAAAGACGGTGGTGCTCAACTTGGAGGCCACTACCCCCGACATTACACGGAGGATCATTGACTTTCTGGGCGGCGTTGCCTATGCAAACGGCGGCAGCATTAAGCCCATTGCCAACAACACCTTTATTATTACGCCTTACAACGTGGGCTTTCAGGGAGCTGAACTTTCCAGCCAGCTTGAGAGCAACGGCGTGTTGCTTTAATGAAGTCGAAGGCTTCCTTCTTGGCGGCTTGCGGGTCAGGTGATGAGGACAAGCTGCTTATTGCCCGTATTGATGATATGATAAGGGCGGTCGAAAGGAGCTTTGCACCGAAATTCAGCGGATTTCTTGCCGTCGGGGAGGCAGCGCCGGCGGAGCGCTTTTTGGAATATATGGGTCTGCGTGCAGGGGAGGATTATCTGTTCTGGGGCGGCTTTGAGGGCGCTGAAAGGGTCATTCTGGGGATTTTCCCCGAGGACTTTTCTTCGAAATCCGAGAGGCGGCAGCAGTTCCCCTTGCGTATTGTAAAATTCGGCGGGAGAATGGCGGGTACTCTTTCTCACAGGGATTACCTGGGGGCTGTTATGTCTCTTGGTATCGAGCGCAGCCTTACGGGGGATATTATCTGTAGGGAGGATTGCGCTTATGCGGTGCTTTCCCCTGCGGCGGCGGAGCTGGCGGTAAACAGCATAGAGAAGATAGGCAGGGCAGGGGTGAAGTGCGCCTATTCGTCCGCAGAGGATAAGATAGAGAGAAACGACAGCTTTAAGGAAATAAGCTGCACGGTGCCGTCAATGCGGCTGGACTGCATTATTTCCGAGGCGGCGGGAGTTTCAAGAAGCAAGGCGGCGGGGCTTATACGTTCGGGTGCGGTTTCGGTAAATCATCGGGTTACGGAAAGCGTATCCGAAAACGTGAATGAGGGGGATATTCTGTCGGTGCGTGGCTGCGGGAGGTTTATTCTCGCGGAATCGGGCGGCAGGACAAAAAAGGACAGGCTGAAGATCGTTATAAAGAAATATTTATAAGGGCAGAGCTTCGGTGAAAATCAAAATGATCTGCCGTTATCCGAATTTAAATTTATGATAAGCATTTCCCAAGTGACGGTAAAAATATAAGGAGAGGATCAGAACTATGATAACCGCAAATGATATTAATATGAAAAGATTTGAGCAGGCAAGACCCGGGTATAAGACCGAAGAGGTCGACGAGCTGCTAAAGCAGGTGGCAGACCAGCTCACGATAATGGAAAAGGAACGGGACGACTCGGAAAAGAAGATCGAGGTGCTTGTTGAAAGCGTGCGCCGCTACAAGGCGGACGAAGAGGCGCTCAAGGACGCTATGATCGGCGCGCAAAAGCAGGGCAGAGCGGTGATCGCCGAGGCAAAGGAAAGAGCCGAGCAGATCATTGCGGAGGCGCAGAACAAGGCGGAGCAGATAATTTCCGCAGCCAACATAAAGGCGGATGAGATCGCAGGCTCGGCTTCGGTGCGTGCGCGCAGGGAGCAGGAGCATTTAGAGCGTATGCAGACGGCGGTAAAGGAGTTCAAGTCCGATCTGCTGGCTATGTATAAATCTCATCTGGAGCTGATAACGGCTCTTCCAGAGGATGATGATGAAGATGAGCCCGAACAGCCTGTTCAGCAAGTTCAGCCTGTACAGCAAGCAGAGTCCGAGCTGCCTGCACAGTCTGTTCAGCCCGAAATGCAGCCGTCAATGGGGGATACCATTGTTATGGATCACTTTGAGGATACAAGGATAATCGAACCGTCCGTCTGACGTGGTTTCCGGCCGGAAAGAGCAAAATATATTCATATTCAAAGGTGGTAAATAAAAAATGTCACAGGATTTTAATGCAACTATCAATCTGCCAAAGACCGACTTTTCCATGAGGGGAAATCTCCCCGCAAAGGAGCCGGGAATGCTGGAGGATTGGAAGAAGAAAAAGCTTTACTTTAAAATTATAGAGAAGAACGAGGGCAAGCCCCGGTATGTTCTTCATGACGGGCCTCCTTATGCAAACGGGGCTATCCACCTGGGCACTGTTCTGAACAAGGTGCTCAAGGACATTATCGTTAAGCAGAAGAATATGAGCGGTTACTGCTCTCCATATATTCCCGGGTGGGACACTCACGGGCTGCCTATTGAGCTGAAGGTTTTAAAGCAAATGGGTGCGGAAAACGGCGCTGTGCCTGCTCCCGAGCTTCGCAAGGAATGCAGGAAATACGCTATGAGCCAGGTGCAGACTCAAATGGAACAGTTTCAGAGGCTTGGCGTACTGGGTGATTTTGACGATCCCTATCTTACATTAAAGCCCGAATTTGAGGCGCGCCAGGTGGAGATATTCGGGGAGATGTACCGCAAGGACTTCATTTACAAGGGCTTAAAGCCTGTTTACTGGTGCCCCGACTGTCAGACTGCTTTGGCGGAGGCAGAGATAGAATATGCCAACGACCCCTGTCATTCCATTTACGTTAAATTCAAGGTGACCGACGACAAGGGGCTTTTTACGGGCATGGGGCTTGATCTGGACAAGACCTATTTTGTGATCTGGACCACCACCACATGGACGCTGCCGGGAAACCTGGCTATTTGCGTGGGCCCCGAATATGAATATACCGTTGTTAAGGCGAACGGTGAGAACTATATTATGGCGGCGGAGCTTGCAGGGGCTGCCATGAGTGCAAAGGGTGTGGAGGATTACACCACAGAGGGCTCGTTCAAGGGTAAGGAGCTGGAGTATATCAAGACTGCTCACCCCTTTATGAACAGGGATTCTTTGGTTATCGTGGGCGACCATGTAACTCTTGAAAGCGGTACGGGCTGCGTTCACACTGCTCCCGGATTTGGTGTGGACGACTTTGAGGTGTGCAAGAAATATCCCGAGGTGGGGATAACCGTGCCTGTGGACTCCAAGGGTGTTCTTACCGAGGAAGCGGGCAAGTATAAGGGACTGGACACCAATGCTGCAAACAAGGCTATTGCTGCCGATCTGGAGGCAAGCGGCGCGCTGTTTGCACTGGAAAAGATAGTTCACCAGTACCCTCACTGCTGGAGATGTAAAAATCCTGTGCTGTTCAGAGCCACGGAGCAGTGGTTCTGCTCGGTAAAGGGCTTTAAGGATGATGCACTGGCGGCTATTGACAGCGTTAAGTGGATTCCCGAATGGGGCAGAGACAGGATAAGAGGAATGGTAAGCGACCGCAGCGACTGGTGCATTTCCCGCCAGCGCACTTGGGGTGTGCCTATTCCCGTGGTTTACTGCGCAGACTGCGGCAAGCCCGTGGTTACGGAGGAATCTATCAAGGCTATATCGGAGCTTTTCAGAAACGAGGGCTCGGACGCTTGGTATATAAAAGAGGCGGAGGAGTTTATCCCCTCGTCCGTTAAGTGCGAATGCGGCTGCTCGAAATTTATTAAGGAAAAGGATATTTTCGATGTGTGGTTTGACAGCGGAGTTACCCACACGGCGGTTATGAAAGAGAGAGGCTTTGACCTGCCTGTTGACCTTTATCTGGAGGGCGCAGACCAGTACAGAGGCTGGTTCCAGTCGTCCTTGCTCACAAGCACTGCAACGGGAGGCGGAGCGCCTTACAAGGCTGTATGCACTCACGGCTGGGTGGTTGACGGCGAGGGCAGGACTATGCACAAGTCCTTGGGCAACGGCGTTGACCCTGCGGACGTGATAAAGGAGAGCGGCGCTGATATTCTAAGGCTTTGGGTAGCGTCCTCGGATTATCATTCGGACGTGCGCCATTCAAAGGAAATTATGCGGCAGCTGGCGGACACTTACAAGAAGATCCGCAACACCGCAAGATATATTTTGGGCAACCTTTCCAACAAGGACGGCTTTGACCCCGACAGGGACAGCGTTCCTGTTGCGGATATGCTGGAGATCGACAAGTGGGCGCTTACCCGCCTTAATGCTCTTATTGATAAGGCGGCTGCGGCTTATGAGGCGTTTGATTTCCATGTGGCTGTTCACAGCGTTCACAATTTCTGCGTGACGGATATGTCCAACTTCTATTTGGATATTATAAAGGACAGGCT
>CAMWLD010000120.1 GCA_947175005.1 uncultured Ruminococcus sp.
TTTCAAATGCCGCATTGTGAGCCGTGAACGCCCCTCCTACCTCATCTTGACCGTAAAAAACAAGTTGACAAACCCGAAAATTATCCCGCAAAGGGATATGACCCGGGAAACATTTTCAAATTTTTCCCGTTCCCGCAGCTTCATGCGGTTACTCTCGAAAAGCATTATCCCTATTCCCATGATACACACCGTCAGCACCGTAAAGGTCCGCACCCCGGAAGCGTAAATCGTGGGCGAAAAACCCAGCGCCGCACGGGAGGCAGCCCCTGTCACCGCCAGTGTAAGACAAGCCGCCGTCTGAAAAATATCGTCGCAAAGCAGGATAATTTCCCCGCCTATACACACCATCACCATCAGCATTATGACAAGCCTTGAAGCTCCGTTTTCGCTGCCCGCAGATATAAGCCCCTCTCCGGGTATCTCGCTCTGAAGATGTTCAATGTACGGAAAAATTTTCTTTGTCTCCTCCAGAAACGGCCCCATAAGCAGGGTAACAGCGGGTGGGATCACCGAGACCGTCCTGAAAAGCAGGCTGTCATATCTTTGGAAAATAAAGTACGCCATAAAGCCGAGAATGACTATAATAAACAGGTTGCTCTCAAACAGCAGCCAACGCAGGGTCGTGGATATGCCCATGTCCGCCTTGTCAAGAACGGAGAGCATTCCGAAGGTGGGAAACCAGTGGGCAGTCTCCGCCTCCAGACGGTAGGCGTTGCCCGGCCAGGTGAATATGAATATCCCGCTTGCGGCGGTCAGCAGCGTTTCAATGTAGACAAATACCGGGCGCATTTTTTTGAATGCCGTCAGCATTACCGAGGCACAGAGAAAGCACGCCAGCAGCACCACCATCATCTGCTCCAGATTAGAACCCATTACCAGCGCCAGTGTGTAAAAAATATACTCCAAAACGCCTATTTTCCTGCCGTCATAAATTTTTCTCACGGGAACAAGTGACGCCATTCCCCAGGAAACAGTGCAGAAATAAGTCACCGAGGTAGCCGCCCAGCCGGTATCGTAAAGGAGGCTGACGGGAAAAAGCATACAAATGAATGAAATAAACAGACTGCCTGTCCGTCCGCCCTTTGGTGCGAACAGCGCGGCCAGTGCGCTTTGCATCACAAACATACACAGCCCCATATATGCCCCCAAAGCTGCCGTCCCCCGGGACAGAACGGTGTACAGGGTCGAATTTATGAATATTCTCGAGGACACGCTCATGTAATCCGCTGCCGCTTTAAGGCAGTAAGAAATACTTTGCCCGCGGACATTTGCGTAAAAGGTCTCATCGTCCCAGAAAAGCCGTACATTGCAGCATATAAGCCCAAAAATAACGCTTACGGCAAGAAAAATCTGCCTTTGGGGAGTAAAAATATCCTTGAGCCTTTTTATAAATTTACTCATTATTTCCGCCTCCGTTTCCGACCGTTCCCCCCAGGGGGACAAAATATTCCGTGCCGTTCAGAGTGTACAGGGCGAACAGATCATAACTTTTGTTATAAGGGTCGAACCTGCCGCGGCAGTCTGCGAACGCCTCAAACCCGGCATTATTGTAGTCGCAGCCGTCCTCGGCATAGGTTTCAAGGACATCCATATTTGTAATCACCGCCGTGGGCAGGCTAAGGCAGCTGCCTGTACCGGTATCCCGCATGATTATCTGCACGGCAACTGTACGGATGCTTTCGCCCCTTTTGAACAGATACCCGGTTATCCGCATTCTGCCGCCTTTTTCCTCCGGCAGTTCAATGCTTTCTATCTTTGAGATAATCTCCATTCCCTCCAAAGAAGCGGTCTCCCCCGGAGTTATTGTCCTGACTGCGTTCTCGTCCCGTATCAGTATACAGGCAAATATGACAGATATCAAAAACCCTGCCAGCAGGAATCCGCCAATGAATTTTTTGGAATGAAGCTTTTCCATTTTGTTATTCCCCTTTACAATATTTTTTTGCTTCCATATTATAACATTTTTTTACAATAATGTCAACCTGCGGCGGAAATTGTTTTGGAAAAGAGGGTGGCATTATCGGGTGATAATAATATCCCCGCCCGAACCAAATCACCCGGTTCGGACGGGGATATTTCAATACCATATGTACAGCCTTTAATACACGGCCGCCCGCATACAATTTATGCCTGACTGCCGCCTACCTCGATCGGCTCTATGACCGAGGCAAAAATGCTTGTCAGCTTTGCCATACCCTCGGCGGGCGGCTGCTGAACAGCTCTCGCAAAGATGTCATACTTCGCCGAATGATCGGATGTACGGGTGTTGCTTGAAGATGAAGTGACCTTACCGGAAATTTTGGCGCTAAAGCCCCACTTGCCGAATCCGATATCCGCTTTGCCCTCGGAGGTTTTTTCGCTTTTTTGCGTGTTTACCTCCTTGATCTCCATGGTAAAGCGAACCGTTGCCTCGTCCATTGTGAATGCAGGTACGGGAACCAGCGAAAGCAGCGGCGCAGATACGGTCAGGTTCTGCTTTTTTGTATCTCCCTTGTCATCAACAATCATTCGCTCAAGATTAAAGTCAATTGAGTTGATCGATTTGCTGCCGCCGCTGTCACCCGAGTTGCCTTTCTTGAACGCCAGCCTGAACAGATTGTCAAGGTACACCCTGCACAGCTCCGCCTGTCCTTCGGCGACTGCCACAATAGGCGCACAGATCAACTGTTCGATCGGCAAACATTCAAAACTCTTGCCAAGATCTGCCATAAATTTTCCTCCTTATATTATTTTTGATATATCCTGCACCACTCTCGAAATCCCTTCGCTGCTGTCCGCGGCGTTAAAGACGAGCTCTATCTCGCCCATATCGTCTCTGGAAGCATCATCTGTATTTTCGAGAGAGTTTGCCGTGTTAAAAACAGGGGCGTTCATGTCTGCTATAATACCGCCTTTAGTGTCCTTCGTAAACCGCGGTTTGACCCTAACGGTAACCTTATTCAGGCTCACCTGCCTGTGATGAACAAGTGCTACCAACGGCACTTCTACAGGTGCATAGTGGCTTATATCGTCTGCGCAGGGCAGCTCGATCTTTACTGTAGCAGGCTTTAAGATCTCCGATCCGGCGGACGTATCGTCTTCGGCATTCTCGCCCATATCCTCATCCGACAGTTTGACCGGTTTAAAATATTTGAAAAAACTTGCGATATAATTCATTTCGATTTTCTGCTGCGCGTTGGTCACAGCCTTTCCGAATTCTGTAATCAAGTCATCTATTTCCATATTTTATCCCTCCGTTTGTTTATTCTGCAAGCCTGCATATTCTTTCATCGGGCACCGAATACTTTTCCTTCAGCGTCCCCAGATCGCTGCCGACCTCTACAATAGTGTGCTGCTTTGCATTCTTTGCGGGCGACCACACTGCGTAACGCCCTACGGTGACCTGTTCGCCGCCGATCTCTTCCGTGCGTTCCTCACCGAGATCGGTAATAAAAAATTTGTCCTGCATAAGTTCCGACCATTCAGGCATATTTTTACCTCCTATATAAAAAATCAATGATACGGTGTATTTTTCCACACCTCGTATTCGTTAACGCCCCCCTTGTGCGGGGTTTTATTATGATACCTTGATTTTATAAGCATCATAGTACACCTATACTCTCCTCTTTCTATCATGATATTCTCACAATGATGCCATGTATATCCTGCGGGAGTTCTTTTTACTCCTATTGCAGCGTTAGCCTCTTCTATATCACGGGTACGGCTTCCTGTCATATTAATAACGACCCCTTGAGGATAGTTCGGATTAACAAAACGGATCGGTAACGGATTATGTATGTTTCTGTTAATAAATTCACTGCGCATTTCTGCAACGCTATGAAATTTATTTTCAACTCTGTCTTCCATCAATGCCGCTATCCAATCTCCAAGCCGTTTGCTTCGCTCATAGCTGTATCCGAACTCTCTTCTCAAATTCCTGGAGTCGATACTTTTAACCTTGCGTCCGTGTATTTTCAGCATGATATTCCCTCCGTTCTTGAATTTCCGATTATATTATAAAACATTCTGTCGAAAAAAAGCGGTAATAAATTTTGACTTTTTGAAAAAAATGCACGGTACAAAGACCGTGCGGAAAAATCATTTTATTCTTGTCATCAAAAGGGGCAGTCCCATTTCTTCGAGCACCTCATTGACAGAGTACAGTATTTTTTCATCTCTGCCCCTTTGATATGTAACGAACCATTTCACCACCATATCCGCCGCAATGCTTTCCGACAGACAATACCCGTATTTTTTCAGAATATTTTGCAGCTCGTCAAGACTCAAATCCAAAGACAGCGCAATTGCCGTAAGAGCCTGCTTCGTGGGTATTTTTTTTATAATGGCGCAGCATTCTTTCGCTTATCATCGCATTTGCGCCCAGCTCGCTGACCTTTCCCCGATATTTTAAATTTTCAAGCAGACTTCCTCCCTCAAAGCAAAGGGATAATCCCGCACTGTTTGCCAGCTCTTCCGCCTCGCTGTCTGTCAATCCGAAAAGGTCACGGGCGCTGCGGACAACACGCAAAATCGACTGTCCCGACCCTGCGCTGTCGCAGTGATTTTCCCAATAGGAAACGTTCTGCTTCGAGCAGCCCAGCAGGGTATATATTTCGCTTAAATTTGTGTTGCAAAGCTTTTTGTAGTCCCTTGCATATTTGCGGAGCGTTTCCGCAAAGCCCTGTGCAAGATAAATATCCCGAGTTTTCAGCCATTCGCTTATGAATTTATAATTGCGCATTTGTATCCCTCATTTTTAAAAATTTACCCATTTCCCGATTCTCTGCGGCAGGGAATACGGCATATATATAATACGCCATTTTCCGACATATTTCAACAAAAATCCGACTAACGGTATATTGAGGGGAATAAAGTGTGTATATTATCGAACCCGGTAATTAAATATCTCACAAGCCGCAAGCAAAAAGAAGCTCCCGATCAAGATCATTAAAATGATTTGTCGGGTTGTGCGGGGCACTGTTTTTTTGCCGTTAAAGCATTTATGTGTATACACATACATATAATTTCAGTTTGGCAAATCATGTGTATGTGTATACACATACTTCAATTACGAAATATAAATTTGCTGAACATACAGCCTTGCAGTAATTTCTTGCAAAATCCTTTTGTAAAAAAATATTTCCGTATAATTTTTATATGTGTATACACATAATATTTTGCAGCACTAAAATAAAAAAGTCCCGATCTCCCGTTTCACGGTTGACAGAAGGCAAAAAAAGTGGTACAATATAAAAAAAGAGGAAATTTCCCGGAAAAGAGGCGGAAAAGCGAGGCATGACCAGAGAACAGGCGGCGGAATATATAAAGGCGCAGTCCCCGGAAGCGTTTCTTCCCAAGGCGAAAAAGCGGGGGTATGTCTGCCCCTTATGCGGCAACGGCACGGGGTCGGACGGCGATGGCATTGTGAAAAATCCCCGTGACGGGCGGTATTACTGCTTCAAGTGCGGCGAGGCCAAGGGGGACATTTTCGACATTATCGGGGCGGCGTTCGGGCTTCACGATTTTAACTCGCAGTTTGACAAGGCTGCGGAGATCTACGGCGTTACGGTGGACGAGTTTGCGCCCGTTAAAAAGGGGCGGGGCAAGAACGGCAAGAGCAGCAATGTCAGCAAAGGCGGCAAAAAGAAAACGGCGCACCGGGACATTGTTTCCGGGGATATTTCGGGAAATATAAATAAAGCTGTTTTTTCGGTAATCGACGGCAGACTTTCCGTGACCGTTCCGCGAAATAATCCCTCTAATAATTCACAAAATAATTCGGAAAGCACAACTCCCCTATCCCCTGCCGTGACGGATGAATATATCGAAAAATGTCACGGAAATGCTTCTATGACCGACTATTTTAAAGTGCGGGGCATTGGGAATGAGCTTGTTAATAAATTCCGTTTGGGGTTTGATCCTGCGTTCCCTATAGGGGGAGGACAGACCCGTGAAGCGGTGATCCTGCCTACCGAGGCGGGCAGCTTTGAGGCGCGTTTTATTGATACTCTCCCCGATTCAAAAGAGGGGGCAGGCGCACCAAGATACCGAAAGCGGGGGCGGACGGCGATTTTTAATGTTAATGCGCTGCGTTTCGGGGTGAATGGGATAAATTCCGCAAGTGCCGCTAATATTACGAATGGCGGAAATGCAATAAACGGCGCAGACAATGAAGCGCCGGGGAAGCCCGTGTTTGTATGCGAGGGGATTTTTGACGCGTTATCCGTAATGGAATGCGGCGGAGAGGCGGTGGCGCTGGGCAGTGCGGCAAACTGGCGGCTGCTGGTTTCGGAGATAGAAAAGCACGGTGCGGCTGTGCCCTTGGTGCTGTTTTTGGACAATGACGAGGCGGGGAAAAATGCGGCGGCAAGGGTTTTCGAGGCGCTGACGGCTGCGGGAGTTTACTGCATTGACGGCAGCGAGGGGCTGTGCAGCGGGGGCAGCAATGGCAAATACCATGACCCGAATGCGCGGCTGCTCTCTGACAGGGCGGGGCTTGGTGAGGCTGTGAAGCGGCTGGAGGAAAAGTGCGCTCCCCTTTCCGAGGACATTTTGACGGAAGAGGCCTGTGATTTTGAGGCGGTGAATGCGGGGGCGTGCCTGGCGGCTTTCCGTGCGCAGATAGAGAAATCCGCGGACGTGCCTGTTTGCGGGACGGGGTTTTCGGCGTTAGACAGGGCGGTTAACGGGGGGCTTTATGCGGGACTGTATGTGCTGGGGGCAGCGTCCTCGGTGGGCAAGACGACCTTTTTGCTGCAAATTGCCGATAATGCGGCTGCGGCGGGGCGGGACGTGCTGTTTTTCTCGCTGGAGCAGAGCAGATTTGAGCTGATTGCTAAAAGTGTGAGCCGTGAGAGCTTTATGTATTGCAGGGAGAATCATCTGGGGGTTTCGGCTGCGCTGTCGTCGCTGGACGTTTTGGACG
>CAMWLD010000121.1 GCA_947175005.1 uncultured Ruminococcus sp.
CGGGATGGCTTTCAATCTCCTGAACCGGCAATAATTTCTCGCAAATATCCGGTACTGCATACGCAGTAAAAAAGCATTCCGGAAACAGCACTAAATCTGCGCCATTTTCACTTGCTTCTCGGATCAGTTTTATAGCTGTTATGGTATTCTGTTCAATATCTGGCGTAATCGCATCATACTGAATAAGTGCCACCTTCAACTTTTTCATAAATGCCCTCCTACATTGATAATCCTAATTTGCCGCACTGAATTATATCACGGCCAATGTTCCGTTTCAAGCTGCCATTGGTGAAATCGCTAATGCTTCGAGCTATCAACACGAAGGTCAAATGGGAGTTTCAGACAGTGGAAAAAGTCCTGTTTCGTAATTTTCGCATTTTAGAGTTACCGTGCCGCAGGGTTTTATGACCCATTCAATATTACCCGCGAGTGGGTTCAGCGACACGCTGAGGCTGCTGCAATCGTTACTTGCAGCAGCCTGTTTTATATCCCACTACCCTACAGCATTATGTAATACTGCCTGGGATCGGCTGGATTTATCTTCACATTCACCTTTTTATTCTTAATGCTTTCCTTTAATTCCCTTGAAATTGCCTTGCGGGAAAAGCGGTATTTCCTGCCGTTTATCACCGCCTCGCAGAAAAGATTATAGCGCACGTCCTTTGTGCCCGAACCAACGAAAAACTCTGTGATACCGGTAACGTCCGCCTCTATAACAGTGCCCTTTTCTATCATCCTGTCGTTGAGAACTCCGTAAATGCCCACAATTGCCAGGAATGCACCGAAAGCATACATACAAAGGGGAACGAACAGGAACACCTTCATGGCAACGTCGCCGTCGCTTATCATGGGAGTAAGCACTATAGTGACCCCCACCCCTGCCGCCAGGAAAATCACAGCCGCAACAAATGCCAGTATTGCCGATTTAAGATATTCATGCCGCTTCAAATAAAGCACTCTCCTTTTATTGCGATTTACTCAAAAACTTTTACACGTTAAACCTGAACAGCACAATATCGCCGTCCTGCATAACGTAATCCTTGCCCTCCGAGCGGACAAGTCCCTTTTCCTTAGCCGCCGCCATACTGCCGCAGGCCATAAGGTTGTCAAAGGACACCACCTCTGCACGTATAAAACCCTTTTCAAAATCCGAATGTATCTTCCCTGCCGCCCGGGGAGCTTTTGTGCCCTTTTTGATCGTCCACGCCCTTACCTCGGGCTTGCCTGCGGTAAGGTAGGAGATAAGCCCCAGCAGGGAGTAACCCTCGCTGATTATGCGGTCAAGTCCCGATACCTCAAGCCCCAGCTCGGAAAGGAACATTTCCTTGTCCTCTTCGCTCATATCGGAAATTTCCGCCTCCAGCTGCGCGCAGATAGGCAGCACCGCCGCATTTTCACGGTCGGCGATCTCCTTTACCTTTTTGTAATGCTCGGAGGAATCTATATTATTCTTGAAATCGTCCTCGGAAAGGTTTGCGGCATAGATAACGGGCTTTGCCGACAGCAGCGGGATAGTCGCCATAATTTCCGCAGTGTCCTCGTCGGTCTCAAAGCTTCTTGCAGAGTGACCCTGCTCCAGATGTGCCTTGAGTGCCTTTAAAAATTCCAGCTCCTCGCCGTATTTTTTATCGCCCTTGATAAGCTTTGCCGTGCGGTCGATACGCCGCTCCAGCAGCTCTATATCGGAAAAAACAAGCTCCAGATCAATAGTTTCTATATCCCGCTCGGGATTTACGCTTCCGTCCACATGAATGATATTTTCATCCTCAAAGCAGCGGACAACATGAACAACAGCGTCCACCTCACGGATATCCGCAAGGAACTTATTACCCAGTCCCTCACCCTTGGAAGCGCCTTTCACAAGCCCTGCAATATCCACAAATTCCAGTGTTGCGGGAGTAAACTTATCCGGCTCGTACATTTCCCGCAGCTTGTCAAGACGGCTGTCGGGAACGCTTACTATACCCACATTCGGCTCAATGGTGCAGAAAGGATAATTTGCGCTTTCCGCCCCTGCGTTTGTGAGTGCGTTAAAAAGGGTGCTTTTGCCGACATTCGGCAGACCCACCATACCTAACTTCATTTATTTTTTCAATCCTTTTTTGATAAATTACATATGTATTTCCGCGCCTGCGGCGCAGAAGCAAGGTGCAGGAAGCAAGAGGCAAGAAACAAAACCCTCTTGTACTGCACATTGCTTACAAACTATTATTAATAGGAAATGCAGAAAGTGCAGGAAATCCTGCCGTGCCCTTATTCGTCAAAGTTCAGATTGCGCACGTATTCATCAGCGTCAAAATCATCACCGCAGGAATAAACAGCGGCAGCTTTTCGGCCTCTGCCCGCACGTGCGGCAGCAGCGCCTGCAATAAGTCCTCCCACAAATGCGCACAATGCAATAAGAACCAACGCACCCTTTGTAAGACGGATCTTCTCATTCATAGCCTTGCTTATGGCAGCATAGATTTCTTCGATCATAATAAAACAGTCCTTTCATTAAGAAAACGCTTTTTATAATTATACACCATTTTTCCGAAAAATGCAATAGGCAGGGAAAATTTTTTCCTGCTTTAAATGCAAACATTGTTGTAAAAGCTGTTATTTTGCTTTCTTACGCACCCTCAGACTTCTGACATTACCGCGGCTCTTTTTATAAGCCTTTACTTTCTTTACCGCCGTGACCTTTACCGGTACGGGCTTTTTAACGGAGGCTGCCTCGGCAAAGCGTTTTGCCTCGCTTGCAAAATATTCCTGGGCGCATATCCGCTTTTCATGCTCCCCGGGCTGCACCTTGTGATATGTGCCGTCGGGGGCTTGTATCCTTGCTTTAACATTGTCCCTCATGAGGATATCGAACATTCCGAGGATACGGTCGCGCAGTTCGGGGGAATGCACTGGCGCTGCTATTTCCACACGGCGCAGGGTGTTTCTTGTCATAAAGTCCGCCGAGGAAATATACACCTTCTGCCGCTCCCCGCAGCCGAATATGTATATCCTCGAATGCTCCAGATAACGCCCCACAATGCTCCGCACGTTGATATTCTCCGACTGACCCTCTATCCCCGCAATAAGGCAGCAGATACCTCTTACCACCATATCCACCTTTACCCCTGCCGCGCTTGCCTCAATAAGCTTGTTGATGAGGGTCTTGTCGGTAACGGAGTTGAGCTTGAGGCCGATATATCCCTCTCTGCCGCTCTGCGCCTCGGCAATTTCACGGTCAATAAGCTCTATGACCTTATTTTGCAGGCTCTTGGGGGCTGCCATAAGATATTTGCAGTTCTCCACGGGATTTCCGAGGGAAAGGGCGTTGAACACCACTCCCGCCTCTGCGCCTATGCGGCTGTCGGCGGTTATAAGTGACAGGTCGGTATAAAGCTCGGAGGTCTTCTCGTTATAATTTCCCGTTCCTATCTGGGTGATATATTGCAGCTCCCTGCCATTTTTACGGGTAATGAGCAGCAGCTTTGAATGGACTTTAAGTCCCTCGGGACCGTACATTACCTTGCAACCTGCCCGCTCCAGCCGTCTGGACCATTCAATATTGTTTTCTTCGTCAAACCTTGCCCGCAGCTCCACCAGCACGAAAACTTCCTTGCCGTTTTCCGCTGCATTTATAAGAGCCTCTATGACCTTTGAATTGCTTGCAACTCTGTAAAGGGTTATCTTTATGGAAATTACCTCGGGGTCGTTCCCCGCCTCATTCAGCAGCCCTATAAAGGGGCGTATGCTTTCATACGGATAGCTAAGCAGCACGTCATGCTTTAACACCTGGGGCAGCAGGGGCATTCCGTGGATAACGTCCCTTGGCCGCTGAGGGCTTTGGGGATCGTAGAAAAATTCAGGGTGAGCCCGCTCAATTCGGTTTCTTATGGTGAAAATGAAAGACAGGTCAAGGGGGGCGGCGGTGAAGAATATTTTCTCCTCCGTCAGGTCAAGATTCCTGCAAAGGTGCTTTATCCCCTCCGCGCCTAAATTTCCGTAAAGCTCCAGCCGCACGGGGGAAAGCTTTCTCCGCTTTTTAAGCAGCTCCTCCATTACCCTGCGGTAGTCCGCTTCTCTGTCATACAGACCCTCTTCCAGGTTAATATCGGCATTTCGGGTTATACGGATAACCGCCTTGCCCAGTATCTTGTAATTCTCGAACACATCCGAGCAGTACCGCAAAATAACGTCCTCCGCCAGCACAAAGCGCAGCCTGCTTTTATCGGGCAGGATTATCATACGGGGAAAGCTGCCTCCCGCAGGGATTATGCCCAGTTTAACGCCGTTCTTCGATTCCAGATGAGTAACGGCATAGATCGCCTTATTTGAAAGGAACGGGAACGGGTGGCGCTTATCCACCACCTGGGGAGAAATAATGGGGCGTATCTCCGAATTGAAGTAGGCGTGAAGATACTCCTCCTCCCGATCGGTTATTTTCGCCAGCTCCACGTGCTCTACGCCCGCAGCGTCCAGGTGGCTCATGGTATCGGCGTAGGCTGTTTCCACGGCGGGGATCATCTCGTGGACCTTTTTGTAAATGGCACGCAGCTGCTCGGCAGGGGTCATGCCCGTTTTATTGTCCACGTTCCTGTTGTCGATCAGCGTGCGGTCATACAGCGACCCCGCTCTTATCATAAAGAACTCGTCCAGATTTGACTGGAATATCTGACAGAACAGCAGCCTTTCGCACAAAGGCACGGAGGTATCCGTTGCCTCCTCCAGCACACGGCCGTTGAATTTGAGCCAGCTAAGCTCTCTGTTGTCCAATGCTTTTTTCATTTACACAACACCATCCCTATTAGAGGCAAGAAGTCAGAGGCAGGAGGCAAGAATTTGCACCCTTTTACCGTCGGAGTCAAGCCCACATTTGCATTGAAATTTTATCTATGTTTTCGGTCAATTCACTATATATAAGTATATTTTACGTTGATACATCTTACATAAACTATTTTAAAAATCGCCGTATTAAAACGCAGCACCGCACAATTTTTGACGGACTATTCCTCGGCATAGTACAGCAGATTTTTCCTTACCGCTGCAATCATCTGCTTGTAAAGCTCGCCCGAATCCGCTAAAGAACAGATGTTCACGGGGTCATTGAGGAATGCGTTAAAGGCAATGTCAAGATCACGCTCAAGATATGCCCTCACCACTGCCTCACGGTTGTAAACGTGCCGCAGGGAAAGACCCAATACGTCACGGGGCAGCTCTCCCGCCGTTACGGGGCGCACACCCTCGGCGCTGACAAGTGCGTTTGTGCAGACAACAGCCCCCTCGGGAATTCCCCTGACCTGCCCCGCATTCGGCAGATTAACCGAGGCTATGAAGTTGCCGCCGCCGCACAGGGCGCGGATTATCTGGGGCACTTCCGTAGGTGTTACCGATCGCTGCAGCGGCTCGCCCAGCATATATTTCTTTGCCCTTGCCGCCTTGTCGGACATTATTTTCTTTTTGTACCCTGCCGTCATTGGGGAAAATTTCCAGAAAGACATAATTTTCGGCGAACCCGTATACCACGGGGGACAGAACTCGGCGGCGGTGCGGTCGTTCACTGCAGGGATAAGCCCGTACCGCAGAAACAGGTCGAATTTTACCTTGTGGGCGTCGGCGTCGGGGTTGGTCTTGAACTCGTTGATCCGGAACTCATAGCCAGAATCTCCGTATTTTTCCGCATATTCACGGAACATTCCCATAAGGCTCTCCCCGCCCGCATAAATGCTGTCGAACCAGGAAAAGCCGCTGATACCCAGCAGATTTGTTTTTATATCCCTTCTGCGAATGCCGGAAACGCCTTTTGTTTCGCAAAGCATGGTAGCTATAAGCTCACGGCAGGCAAATGTGCTGTTATCCGCTCCTAAAAGCTTCATTTCGGGAAAAGCCTTTAGCATAACGCTCATACACTCCGCCATAGGCGTGCAAAGGTTTATGACCCAAGCACCCGGACAAAGGCTGCGGATAAGCTTTGCATATTCCGAGCAGGCGGGCATCATCTTCAAGGCTCTGATTATCCCTGCCACTCCCGAATTTTCGCCGCTTGTCTGCATAATTCCGTAGCTTTCGGGCAAATGCAGCTCGCTTACGCTGTCCTCCAGGTCTCCCGTTTCAAAGCTCAAGAGCACAAAATCCGCGTCCCGCAGCGCTTCCTCGGGGGTGTCACACGCAAGGTATACTATATCCCCTCTGTTCTTTCCGTTATCGTGGATATTATTGCCTATGACCTCATTGGCGAGGGCGCAGTCCTTATCCGTATCGTACATCTTTACCATAGCGCACAGCGCTTCGTCCGCCAAGGCGGGCATAAGCCGCCAGCCCCAGCCCCTTGAGCCGCCTCCTATATAGGCAATATTTATTCTCTGCGCTGCTGCAGCGTTTTCATTGTTCATGATATGTTATCTCCTTTTTGGCGCAGTCCAATGCTTTGGGCATATTGCCTGCCTTGGCAAATTATCTGCTGTCCGCCAAATTTTATTGACCGACTGTCGGCTTTTTCCAAATATACTTAATTATATTATCCTATAAATCTTCTTTTTTGTCAAGGGGTTATTGAAAAATTAATAAATTTATTGGTGTGCGGTGTCGGATTTGCCTCCGCTCAAACACCGGGGAGTGGCTTTTCTCCCCACTCAAACGCCGTGGGGTGGCTTTTCTTCCCACTCAAACGCCGTAGGGTGGCTTTTTTCCTCGAACGCCGAGAAATGGCTTTGCTCTCTCTCATGCGCAGAGGGACTGGCTTTATTTCCCCTCAAACGCCGGGGAGAGGGCTTATTTGTGTTACTGTGAATGAGTTGTTGAAATGCGTTGGTTTGTTGGTAGATGTGAGTTGCCTGTTACTATGAAATGTGACTTTGTTTATGAAAAGCTTGACTTTGCAAACGACTGTAAGTTGCCGTCCAAAGGGACAACCTCCCAGGGG
>CAMWLD010000122.1 GCA_947175005.1 uncultured Ruminococcus sp.
GTATACCGAGGGCGTTGAAAATATTCGAGCCTACCACATTTCCCACTGCCATTTCCGTTTCGTTTCGCCTTGCGGCTGTGACCGAGGTCACAAGCTCGGGCAGACTTGTGCCCATGGCGCAGATAGTAAGTCCTGTGAGGGTCTCGCTCATGCCGAAGGAAAGGGCTATGGACTGGGCGTTATCCACTACCAGCTGTCCGCCGATAACTATTCCCGCAATGCCGCCGACTATGCAGAGAATGCAGCGCAGGGGGGCAAAGGTAAATCCGGGGTCGACATCTTCATTTCCCGCTGCCGCCGGGTTTGCTCTGGCTGACCTTATGGAAAGAATAATGTAGACCACCAGTCCCGCAAAAAGCACAGCCGCCTCAAGCCGCCCCAGCACGCCCCCGATGATAAATACCACGAACAGCAGCATTGCCGCCGCCGACACTGGGTAATCCTTTTTTATGACCTCCTCGCTGACGGGCAGGGGAGAGATGATAGAGCAAACTCCCAGCACCATAAGCAGATTAAACAGATTCGACCCTATAACGTTGCTTACCGCCAATCCGTTTGAGCCGGAGAGCGCCGAGGAAACGCTGACCGCCAGCTCGGGGGCACTTGTTCCCATGGCAACAATGGTAAGCCCCACAATAAGGGAGGGTATCCGCAGCTTTTTTGCCAGCATAACGCTGCCGTCCACAAAAAAATCCGCCCCCTTTATCAGCAGCGCAAAGCCTGCAAGCAAAAGCAATACGGAAATAACAAAACTCATAATTCTTTACCTCGTTTCAATTGGGTTATAGCTGTTTGGCATTATATATTATCGGCTGTGCCGATGAAGCCGGGATTTATTTTGCTTCAAGACAAACCGCACAATGAGTAAAATTCTTCAATTACAGGCGATTTATATTCCATATATTTGTCTATATTATCGGGAAACAGCTTTGCGGCGGTTTCCTTGACCTCACTGTATTTTTTTACCGCTTCGGGGTTATTTCTGAGAAAATCTCTGAATGTGATATGCCGCAGCAGCTCCTTGGAATTCTGAGGGCATACATACAAATGATGTGCCTGTAAATGGGGCTTGTCGGAGTATTTAAAGGCTTCCCTGTCTTTTATTCCAAGGTCGCCTTCGTGATAATATCCGATAGCGCCCAGTCCGCTTACAATACTGTCAAAAACCGAATAATCACTTATGACAACATCAATATCAATGATCGGCTTTGCGGAAAGTCCCTCAACAGAGGTACTTCCCACGTGTTCAATACATACGGTCAGGCTGCCTATGGCATTTACAAGCTCCTGCTTTATTTTTTCAAAATCGTTTTTCCATTCGGGGTCATAGGGCAAAACGATCACCTTTTTTGTTTTCATATCCGCGTTCTCCCATTCCGATTTATTACACGACTTTATTATATCATAATCAAACGGATTTATCAATATATTTTCCTCTGAAATGAAAAAAATTTTCCATGTAATGGTGTTTACGTGAAAATAACGTGAATTTTTTGTAAAATCCCTTGCATTTATTTGTCGGTTGAGTTATAATAAAAATATGTTTATATGAAAGGAAAGATCTTAAAATGACAAATATATTTTTCAGATTTATGGAGGCATCCGCTACCCCTACCGCCGAGCAGCAGCAGGCAGCCGCAAATATGCAGGGAGGTATGCTGATTTTTTGGTGCGTGGTAATGGTGGCGATGTTTTACTTTATGCTTTACCGCCCTCAAAAGAAAAAGGAGAAGGAGCAGAAAGCCCTGCGGGATTCTCTTAAAGTAGGCGACGAGATAACCACTATCGGCGGCATTGTAGGATTTATCCTCAGTATTAAGGACGATACCGTTGTAGTGGAGACAGGCGGCGACCGCAGCAAGATATGTGTTAAGATATGGGCAATTTCCACCAACGACACCCAGCACGACGCGGAGGAAGAGATCGCCAAGAGAAAATAGCTTGTACCTTTTGCAGATGAAAAAGCAGATAAAGAGGCAGGATGAACTTATTTTTCATCCTGCCTTTTGATATTTATGCCGTATCGGAATTTCTTGCTTTTTTTATGACCTCCGAGTAAAAATCGCACAGCTCCGCTGCGGTCTCCATGGCAAAGCTCTCCACTCCCAGCATTAGCCCCTTGCCCGTCCTTACGGGGCGGACGGTCACAAGCCCCCTCTCGGTGTCCGAAAGCACTCCGTCGCCGTTTTTTACGCTGCATAGCCGCTCCAGCAGCTTCGAGGGACGGTCGGCGGGAATGTATCTGTTGATTATCGCCGCAGGAGGCAATGAGGCAACGGCTTCTTTAAGGCTTTCGCCGCGCTGACGCAGCACCTCCAGGGTCTCCAGCATAAGGGCAATGCCGTCCCCGGTGAAGCCCTGGGAGGCGGCAAGCTTACGGGCGCGTTTGCATTCCTCCGAAGGCTGGCCGCAGCCCGTGCATACGCTTCTGCCGCAGGAGATGACCTGTCTGCCGTACTTTTCCGCCATTTTCCCCAGCCATTTGGGCGGTCTGCCGCAGAAAGCGGCGTCCTCTCCCTTTTCAAAAAGCCCCCGGCAGCATAACATCAGCAGCTTTTCACGGAAAACATAGCCTGTGCTGTCGGAATATGCGGAAAGCCTGCCGCCGTCTGCGCCTATGTGAAAGGCTATCCGCTCTCCCGAGGGGTCGTTTTTTCCTTCCAGCGCCCGCAGGGCTTCTTCGGTGACGGAGGGAGAGGAACTGTAAACGTCCGCATATATTCCCTTTGCGCAGCCTCCCAGCCGTTCGCGCAGGGCGCTTACATATAACTCGCTTGTGCCCGAAAATTCCCTTATGCCGCCGTAGTGACTGTAGGGAATGTCCTTTTGCTTGGGAGAGTATATCTCCGCTGTTATCCTGTCCTCGGCGGCTGCGTCAAGACTCAGGCCGTCGGCGGCGAAAATGCGGAACACGGGGGTTATCTCCGTATGAACATGGCAGCCGAGACCGCAGCCCAGCGCTTTTACGGCGTTTGCCGCTGCCCATACGGAGCATTCCCCGCCGAAAACCGCTTCCCGCCCCGATTCTGCACACCCTGCGGCAAAGCTGCGGGCAAGGGCGTTTGCTCCCTTTTCGCCGCTGTGGGCGATAAATATCCGCTCGCCGCGGCTTACATTGGCGGCGCACGCTCTGCCTATGACCGCTGCCTCTGCCGCCGTGGGCAGTGAACGGTCGGCGGGCACAAGGCGGCTTTCCTCTTCAAAATACATCTTCATTGCATTTTCACCTTTCCTTGGTTTTTGGAAATATTTATCGAATGACTTTTAAAAATATTGGCTTTATTTTGAAAATGGTTATGGATAGTGGCTTTTTCTTCGCCGGAAAAAACCTTTGACTAACAGTACCTTAGCTTTACTGTTTACATTATTGCCACGTTATTGGGAAATAATTCAGCAAATTGCATATTATGGGAGCTTTATCGGGCAAAATATGTGTGAAAAATGCGATTGAAAAATTTGGTGAAATATGGTATAATACGTTTGATTGGTTTTTTTATTTAAGGAGATGCCGACCAAATCACTTTATTTTTTTCAATATTTTTCAAATGGCTGTTGGGTGGCGGCTTTTCTCCGCCTGCGGCGGGAAAAAAGCCTATGATCGGCAGTTCCTTAATGCTGTAAAATGTGAAAACGAAAGGAGCAAATATGTATCATTACTCATGATACATCACCTAAAATGGATAACGATAATAATTTATGGGACGTACTTATTGCGGGGACAGGCGTGGGAGGCCTTTATACAGCCCTTTCCCTGCCCGAAAATATCAGGGTGCTGGTGCTGGCAAAGCGTGAGGCTGACCTGTGCAACTCCGCTCTTGCCCAAGGAGGCGTAGCGGCGGTCTACGAGCCTGTGGACGACGACAATGTTACCCTGCACACCAATGATACCCTTATTGCGGGGGGCTTCAAGAACAATCCCGACAGCCTGAAAGTGCTGGTAAACGAGGCTGCTTCGGAAATACAAAAGCTTATTGATATCGGGGTGGATTTTGACCGTGACGAAAACGGCGTTCTTGACCGCACCTTAGAGGGCGGGCACAGCCGCAGGAGGATATTTCATCACAAGGATTCCACGGGAGCGGAGGTCACGGCGAAAATTTTAGAGGCTGTGAAGAATAAGCCCAATGTGACACTTATGGACAACGCCCTGCTTTGCCGCATGAAGAAAATAAACGGGGGCTTCGGGGCGGATATACTTACCGGGGACGGGCATATTACCGTAAGGTGCCGTTATGCCGTGCTTGCCACCGGGGGAATAGGCAGGGTCTATGATTTCACCACAAACTCCGCCATAGCCACGGGGGACGGCATTGCCATTGCCTATGATATGGGCGCGGAGATAAAAAATCTCTCCCTTATACAGTTCCACCCAACCGCCTACAACAACAAGGCAGACAGGGAATGTTTCCTTATTTCCGAGTCGGTAAGAGGGGAGGGGGCATATCTTCTGAACTGCAATAAAGAGCGGTTTATGGATAAATACGACCAGCGGCTGGAGCTTGCTCCGAGGGACGTAGTTTCCCGCTCCATAATCAAGGAAAGCCGTGAGACGGGTAGCGACAGCTTTTATCTGGATATCCGCTACAAGGGGCGGGATTATCTTAAAGAGCGTTTCCCTATGATATATGATTTTCTGCTTACGCAGGGGATAGACATGGGTGAGGATCTTATCCCCATTTTCCCTTGCCAGCATTATCTTATGGGGGGCATTGATGTGGACACCCATGCCCGCACTACGGTAAGCGGCTTGTACGCGGTGGGAGAGTGCTCACATACGGGAGTTCACGGAAACAACCGCCTTGCTTCAAATTCTCTTTTGGAGGCGCTGGTGTTCGGGCACAGAGCGGCTGCGGATATTTCCGAGAAAATTTCGGGCACGGCAGCAGAGGCAGCAGGGGCGGCGGAGGTTGAAGAATTTGCCTACGAGCAGCCGGAAAGCACCGAACATATCCCCACGGGCTTGCGCACAAAAATACGCCACATAATGCAGCGTTCATACTTTGTTATCCCCGACAAGCAGGCGGCTTTGGAGGGCTTTGAAGAGGCCGCGGGCATTAAGAAAATGCTTGACAGCGGAGAATTTGTCATTGACCGTGATTATGTGGAGGCAAAGAGTCTTGCCACGGCGGCATATCTTATTTTAAAGGAAGTTATATGATTTTTTGAAAAAAGCCTCTGTTTCGGACAGGGGCTTTTTTATTGAAATTTCAATACATTATTTTATACCGATTTCTGTTTGAAAGCTATTGCATTTTTGTAAAGCTTTCAAACAGAAATCGGTATTATTTTATAGTTTCATGGTAACGGAGATCTCAAAAACTCCATTTTCGATTTTTGTCTCCATATCGCCGTCATATTTTTTAACAGTCTGCTCGATCGAAAGCAGTCCTAAGCCGTGATTCTGAACGTCCTCCTTGGTGGTTTTCATTATTCCCACTGCATTACTTGCAATGGTCGGATTTCTCATGGAGATCGCCTGATAACCCTGCCTTTCCTGGGCGGCAATAGAAATAGTTCCTTTTTGGGGGCATTTTTTACAAGCCTCAATTGCGTTGTCCAAAGCGTTTGCAAAAATTGTACATATATCCGCATTATCAATATTTTCGGAAATGTAGCCGTTGAATTCAATGTCGGCGAATTCTTGGCAGGTATCGCTTTTATCGGTTAATATAGCGTCTGCAAGGCGGTTTCCGGTATGAAACAGCACGTTGCCGCTGTAATTTGAAGATGTGAGTTTTTGGATATAGTCTTCTGCGTCACTGTATAATTTTGCGCCGATCAGGGTTGATATACTGGTCAGATGATTGATATAATCATGCTTGAATCTGCGAATATCATTGTTGAGACGTTCCAGCTTTTCATAATGCTCTATCTGCATTTCGATCTGCTTTTTCAGTATATGATTTACGGAATCTATTCTGATTTTGGCCGATACGTTTATGAGCAGGGAACAGGTCATTATTATCAAAGCGGCTGTAAGTATCGCTATAAAACCTGTTATAATATTTTGCTTTACTACACTGTCAACAGGATAATTATTAAATGTGGAAAGCATGACTATATTTCCAATAACCAACAGTGAAAGCAGCCATATATGCCGCGGAATCAGCTTTGCGGTTTGGTATAGGCTTTTCAGTTTTTTTCGGCGGTATAATTCAATACTGCAAAGGAAAAATGCCAACCGTATAATTGTTAGGGATATTAAAGTTGCAAATTCATAATTACCCGGGATCAGATTTATATATAACAGTGTGAGGCAGGATGAAAAAAGTGATTCTGTTAAATCTAATATTAATGCAATATATATTTGTGCGATTTTGAGTTCTTTAAAGGAAATGTACAATGCAAGGGAAAACAATAATATGTAAACACAAAAAGCAAATGTATCCAAACTATGGGTATATAAAAAAATAGCGAATGTTGAAAGAAATGTTGTTGTGGATAATGAAAATATAAACCTTTTTTTGCTTGCAATTTTACATATTCCCACAGAGTCGATAAGAATAACTGATGTGATAACAATTATTATTGTTGAAATAATGTTTAAGAAATACCGGTAAGTCATTTGTTTACAAATTCCTCTCGTTATGCCTCATAATATAGTGTTTAAAGGCTGTTTTAAAGGCGGTGATATATGCTTTTCCTATCAAAGCCTTTTCACCCTTGTCAAAAATAATTTCCTCGCTTGTGTGATTTTTAATATGCTCAAAACCCGCAATATAGGCTCTTTGACAGCGAATGAATTTTTCATCGGGCAGCATTTCCTCTAATTTTTTCAAATGAATATGTATCTCAAATTCACCCTCAGTTGTACGGATAACTGTATGCTTGCCCTTCGCTTCAGCATAAATTATGTCAGATATTTTGGGTTTCCATGTGCCCTCGTGAGTTTTTAGAG
>CAMWLD010000123.1 GCA_947175005.1 uncultured Ruminococcus sp.
GGATTATCATCATCCTTCTGGTTCTCTTCTTCTGCTGCGGCAACAACAACAACAGCCTCTGCGGGTCTTCTTGCTGAGAGTCATAACCCGACTGTTGTCCGTAAGCTGCGGAAAATGCCTACATATCGGCAGATCCGTTAAGCTTTGAGCCGTAAATATCCCGCGCGGGGCATTAAGCTCTGTGCGGGATATATCTGCGTAACCGGAAGCAAGAGGCAGGAAGCAAGAGGCAAGAAGCCAAAAATGCTTATGCTGCGCATTGCTTGCAAATTTAATGCAAATCGGTATGACGCAAAAATCCCCCGACCGGCTAACGGACGGGGGATATATTTTTATTAAGAATTTGCCGGCGCACACTTTTGCTTAGCGGCTTAGCCCATTACCGCAACTACCTCGTGAACTCCGCTTGTAATGTCGGTGATAATATTGCCGTCCACTGCCTTGCCGTCAACCGTCAGGCTCTTGATACCCTTTGAAACGTGGTCGGGGTTCTCGATCTTGATGTTGAAGGTCGCTCCTCTGAAGCTTCTGGTAACGGTGTAGCCGTCCCATGCCTTGGGAATGGAGGGGTCTATCTTAAGGCCGTCATAGTCGGGAATGATTCCGAGAATGTACTGAGAGATAGCCACAAAGTTCCAGGCGGCTGTACCTGTGAGCCAGCTGTTCTTTGCCTCGCCGAAACGCTTAGCGTCCTTTCCTGCGATCATTTGAGCATATACATAAGGCTCGGTGCGGTGGAGCTGCTCGTCCTCCTGATATGCGGGAGCTATTCTTGTATAGTAATCAAAGGCTCTGTCGCCCATGCCCGCATAAGCGGCGGCGCACATGATCCATGCATTGTTGTGGCAGAAAATACCTGCGTTCTCCTTATATCCTCCGGGATAGGTGGAAATTTCGCCGTACTCCACAATATATCTTGTGAATGCGGGGTTGTTGAGCACCAAGCCATGCTCCGTGCCAAGGTACTTGTCAATGCTGTCCATGGTCTTTTCGGTGAATTCCTTGCCGCCGATGTCGCTCATTACGCAGAAGCCCTGGGGCTCGATGAATATCTTGCCCTCTTCGTTTTCCGAAGAACCGACCTTTTTGCCGTAAGCGTCATAAGCACGCAGGAACCAGTTGCCGTCCCAGCCGCTGTCCACTACGGCCTTCTTCATAGCGTCGATCTCCGCCTGCGCCTTGTCCGCTTCGGCATTGTCGCCCATTTTGCGGCAAAGTGCCACATACTCGGGACCGATGTAGGTAAACATACCTGCGATCATTACCGACTCTGCGGTCTGCTCGTTCAGAGGTGCGCCTGTTTCGGGGTCAACCTCCTTGGAAATGTTGCTGGCAGTGTTCTGGAAGCTCTCTCCGGGAACTCTCGAGAAGCAGTTCAGGTTAAGGCAGTCGTTCCAGTCGGCACGGCCGATAAGAGGCAGTCCATGAGGACCCTTGTTGTTTACTACATGGTAGAAGCTGCGCTTTAAGTGGTCAAGCAGGGGCTGGGCAAGAGCGGGGTCGTTCTTGTAGTCAACCTGCTCCTTTAAGATATCGTAGTCGCCTGTTTCCTTGATGTAAGCGGCAGTGGACAGGATCATCCACAGGGGGTCGTCGTTGAAGTTCGTACCTGCGGCGTCGTTGCCCTTTTTGGTAAGAGGCTGATACTGGTGATAGTTGCCGCCGTCTTCCAGCTGTGTTGCGGCAATGTCGAGTATTCTCTCTCTTGCACGCTCGGGAATCTGATGAACAAAGCCCAGCAGGTCCTGGTTGGAATCTCTGAAGCCCATGCCTCTGCCTATGCCGCTTTCAAAATAGGAGGCGGAGCGGGACATATTGAATGTGACCATGCACTGATACTGGTTCCAGATATTGACCATACGGTTGAGCTTTTCATCGGGAGAATTGATAGTGTATTTTGCAAGAAGCTCGTCCCATGTAGCTTTAAGAGCGGCAAGAGCTTCATCGGCTTTCTCTGCACTGTCGAATTTCTTCATCATCTCATAAGCTCTTGACTTGTTCATGCTGCCGTCGGCATTGAACTTTTCGTCATAAGGATTCTCCACATATCCCAGCACATATACAAGGGTCTTTTCCTCGCCTGCGCCAAGGGTGATCTCCTTGCAGTGGGAAGCAACGGGAGACCAGCCGTCCGCAACGGAATTTGCAGGTTTGCCATTCATAACGGTCTCGGGATTGCCGAAATCGTTGTAAATGCTGCCCATAAAGGTCTCTCTGTCGGTGTCGTAGCCGTCGATAGACTCGTTTACGGTATAGAATGCAAAATGGTTTCTTCTTTCCTTATACTCGGTCTTGTGGAAGATCGTGCTGCCCTCGATCTCAACTTCGCCTGTGTTGAAGTTTCTCTGGAAATTGGTGCAGTCGTCCTGAGCGTCCCACAAGCACCATTCGATAAATGAAAAGAGCTTAAAGGTCTTAGGGCTTGTACCCTCGTTTTTAAGAGTGACCTTCTGAACTTCGCCAGTGAAATTCTGGGGAACAAAGAATGTTACCTCGGCGGAAAGATCGTTCTTCTTGCCCTTGATAACGGTGTAGCCCATGCCGTGACGGCATACATACTCGTCAAGAGCGGTCTTGACGGGCGACCAGCCGGGATTCCAAACGCAACCGCCGTCGTTTATGTAGAAATACCGCCCGCCTGCGTCTGCGGGAACGTTGTTGTAGCGGTATCTGGTTATTCTTGCAAGTCTTGCGTCCTTATAAAAGCTGTAGCCTCCTGCTGTGTTGGAAATAAGGCTGAAAAAGTCCTGGGTGCCGAGATAGTTTATCCAGGGATAGGGGGTCTTGGGAGATGTTATAACATACTCCTTGTTTGCGTCATCAAAGAAACCGAATTTCATTGAACATACCTCATTTTCATAATTTTTTGCTGTCATGCCCGACAGGCGTCTTGCCGATAGGCGCATTGCCTCACGGACAACAACTCTTACTATTTATTTTACCATATTTGCCATATAAATTCAACAGATTTTTGTTATTTTTGCATACAAATAATTTGCCTGCCTTTTGTGCATTTAGAACAAAAAACGGCGTGCCGCCAAAGTCAGACTTCGCGGCACGCCGACAAATTGCAATAATATTTTACAGATCGTCCGAATTTTCAAGCTGTTCATTAAGGTCACGCCTGCCATAGATTATGCGGGTTATATAAACGTCTTGGGTTTCCTCGGAAATCAAATAAAACACAATATAGCTCTCAACCGAAAAACACCTTAACTGTTGTGATTGCCACGGCTCAAAGTCATATACCTTGAACTTCATTGGCATATTGTCAAGCTTTTCAATTTCACTCATTATACGTTCAACCTTGTGTGCAGCTGTTTTTGGTGCTTTTAAGTCATAGGCTATGTAACTGTAAATTTCGTCAAGATCATTTTCTGCCTCTGGGGAATAACTTATTTTCCATTTCATATTCCGTGTAACCTGTGCATTCTTTCTCTGACTTCCTCTGCCGGAATGCCTTGTCCCTTTCTGATACTTTTCATGCCCTTTTCCAATTCCGCATCCAGTTCCTCCTTTGTCATATCCTCCAAGCAAAGGGGCTTTTTAACGGTATCTTTTACCTCAAAGGGCATTCCCCCGTGAATAATGACCTGCTCGAGAAACATAGTCACGGCATATGACATGGGAATATCAAGCTCGGAAAGTATATTTTCCGCCTTTTCCTTTATTTCGGGTTCAACTCTTGCGAATAAATTTGCGGTTCCTGTCATGGCTATCGCCTCCTATGTATATTATAAGCCATTCAGCGGACGATTTCAAGTACGCAGCTGTTGTTCACAGAAAATTTACATATCATATAAACCCGCACCGCACCAAGTCATTCACCCGGTGCGGTGTTTCAGTTAATTAAAATTCAATTATTCTTGAAACGTTGATATATTCCGCCGTCATATCGGTGTATGCCTTGTTCTGTCCGTCCTTCTGATAACATTCGCTGATGATGACCGTATGGTCGTTTACCGCACACATTCCCGCAAAGCCCTTGCACCTTATACCTACCCGCTTTACGCATTTGCCGTCCTTATATACCCTAAGAACCATAAAATCATCGCCGTATTTTTTGGCGTACTTGTAGCCGCTGCCGTCGATCGTTATCAGATCGCCGCCCGGTGTCATGGTATACGATAAGGTCTCATTATCCGATTCGGTGTTCACTGTTTGCATCTCGCCGTTTTCCCATATGTAAATTTTTTTGTCGGAGGTTATTTTTCCGTAGACCTTGCCGTTTATCGAGTAGGTGCCGCTAATATTGGTAATACTGCCCATGGTCATAGTGCTGCCGAAGCTGTAAATGCCAACAGTATATATGCTGTTATTTTTGGTAACGGTAACATCTCCTGTTTTTATATCAATAATGCCGTAATACGAATTACTGTTTCCGATATAGCTCTTCGCACCAAAAAGCACATACTCCCCCGAAACGGCAACGGTGTTGATCATAAGCTGCTCGTCCTCGTATTTTAATCCGTCAAAGAGCAGGCGTTGGTTTTTGCCGTCAAGCCCGCTGATGTAAATGCAGCGCTGAGCCTTGGCGTAAACAAAATATTTGTCGCTTATGTCCATATATTGTGCATGTTTGCTGAATTTACTGTAATTATAGCTTTTCAGCGGTTTAAGGGAATTATCGAGTAATTGTATATTTACACCGTTTTTCTCGTAGATCATGGCAATATTATTACCGACCTGCTTTATACTGGAGTTACGGAAGTTATCATCGTGGAAGGTGTATGAAGCAGAGATATTTCCCCGACCGTCAAGCTTAAAAAGTGTGCTGTCTGTGGTGTAAAAGGGATTTCCCTTGACGTTGTTATAACCGTAATATATCGCTTCTCCCTCGGTCGTTACAAGAACAACACGGCAGTTATCAAAGCCGCCGTCAACGATTCGGTCGGATAACGGTTCCGTGTAATCTCCCGCTGACATTTCCCCAGCAGAAACGCTTTCGCTATCTGCGTAAACAGTCATTTGACACGCAGGCAGAGCGGCTAAAGATAAAGCCCCCGCCATAATCGCAGCTAATATTTTATAATAAGTGTTCATATTTTTTAATTCCTTTTCTTTATTTTTTTATTTATTGCAAAACCAAACATAATTCACTGTGCAAACTTGCACAATAATTCGACAAACCGGGGTCACAGGCGCAATAAAACAATCACGCCTGTGCTTTTCGGCTTTCGGAGAAAAAACCTACTCAAGAAGTCCCGCTTCACGCAAAGCCTCCATTAGCTGCTCATAGTGGATCTGCTCCTGCTCGGGGGAAAGCTTTACGGGATAGTAATAGCAATCGTCGGGCAGCTCCTCGGGCATATCTTCGGGGGCAAGAACGGTTATAAGGGTGCTTGTTACGGGGTGTATTTCGATCATATCCAGATTGTCAAGAGGGCAGGCGACACAGAAAATATAGTCCCCCGGAGCGGCCTCAAGAGTAATGTCGTCGGCGGTCATCATGCCTTTTTCAAGAGTGACGTCAATGTATTCGCAGCCGTCGTTGAAGGTGGTGCGCTTGCCGTTTCTGAAAAAGGAAACACGGTAGCTGCCGTCGGTTTTATAGGTGGTATAGCCGTTCAGTGTAATGTCCACAGTACCGTCCTCACCTGCGGGAAGGACTGCGTCGTAATGGCGGTCGCTGCCCTTGGGGGTAATGGCGAAATGACGTGTATTATCCATAAAATCCTTGCCTATCGAGAAGCGGATATCCTCACGGTCGGTAATCTCATGGGAATCGCCGCTTTTAACGATCTTCGCCTTGCTGTCCGCCGCTTCGTCGGTGCGCAAAATCAGCTTTGTCGGCAAAAACCAAGGCTCACCCGCACCGTAGATCTTGCTTTGTTCACGTTCGGGACAGGGGGCGAGGATAACTGTGAGGAAAACTTCCTCCGATTTATCCGCTGATTCCGGAAGGGTGATATTTTCCACAAACAGTGTAGTATCGACAGTCTGCCCTGCTTTGACGGAAAATTTTTTCGTTTCCGAGGGGGTAGAGGAATTTCCGCAGATGTATTTCTGCGCAATGCCTCCCGCAAAAATATGCACGTTAAAGGTAATATCCTTGCCCGTATTTTCAAAGAGGAAGGGCAGGGAAAGAGAGCCATTCTCGGTGGAGACGGAGTCTGTGCCGTTGCCTATGGCAATATGATAGCCGTAATTTTGCGAACTGTCGGACACGGAAATATCGCCGAGATCAACTCCTGCCTCAATTATTTCGGCGGCAAAACGCTCGTTGCGCTCCGCCATGGTTTCCGCAGAGGCGTTCAGAGTTGCTGCTGCGGGGGTGAATACGGCGGCAAATGCCGTTACTGCTGCGAGGGTTTTTGATAAAAGATTTCTTTTCATTTTTTTACGCTCCTTAAATTTTTTAGTTTTGCCTATGCCACTTTTTTGGACGGACTTTTTTGCTTTTTATTCCCGGGAAATTTTTGGGGTTCTGCATATATAAACGCAGAAAGACATATTTTGCTTGCATTTTTCGGAAATTATTTTTGAGAATTGTTATAATTGCTGATTTGAGGATGAAAAAGGCGTATGAATTTGTATATGTTTTACATTTTTGTTTAAAAATATGTTAGAGATGTATGATAAAATGAATGCTGTTAGGGTATTTTCCCCTCAAACGCCGGGAAAACGGCTTTGTACCTGCTCAAACGCCAAGGGAGTGGCTTTTGTGTTGATGTGAATGAGTTGTTGAAATGCGTTTATTTGTTGGTGGTTGTGAGTTGCCTGTTATCATGAAATGTGACTTTGTTTGTGAAATGCATGACAATGCAAACGACTGTAAGTTGCCGTCCAAAGGGACAACCTCCCAGGGGGGAGAGGGG
>CAMWLD010000124.1 GCA_947175005.1 uncultured Ruminococcus sp.
CAGATTCAGATCACCAACAGTAACCTCGATCAGACCCTCAACATCGGCTGCTTGAGCTTCGGGTGATACGGAGTGAACGGTTACGGTTGCGGGGGTGACTGTTGCTTCTACTTCTTCGGGTTCAGCGGAAGCAGGAGTGTAAACGGTTTTGCCCTCTTCATTTTTTACAACTATTGAATTAAGCTTTGCTGTAGAACCGGGAACCTCGCCATTTGCATAAATGTCAAACTTAATACCTTCACATGCGGGAATCTCAGAAAGATCAATTGACCATTTGCTGCCGCTGTTGACCCATATATCCCAGTTTTCACCGGCAATTATAGTACCGTCAACTGTTGAAAGTCTAAAGCCCATACCGTCAGATGATTCGCAGTTGACAGTAAGTTTTGCGCCATTGCCTGAAACTTGTGTGCTATCCCAAGTCCCATCAAAATAATATGCCTTATCTTCTACCTTTGTAGGCTCGTATGTTTTTTCTGCGTATTCCGTTGTGTCGGAATCAAACTTAACTATTTCAAGTTTATTTAAAGTAACCGTACTGAAAAAGCAGCTCTGTATATTGCCTGCAATACCGCCCCAATCATACATTTTGCAATCGGAAATAGGAGCATATGCTACTGCATTATCTGCTGTGCTTGTAGGAATTGGAACAAGGTTGCATGTAAAGTGATAATCATCGTCACCTTCTTTATTATTATACCACTTTAATGCGGCTGCCCAGTTGTAATTTTCCCAACCCCAAGCTATAATATCGTCCAAAGCTGCGTCCCCATCATCGGTGGAGGCAGTACCTATGTTTGACATAGTGGCTTTGATATAAACGTCGGGATCGCTCATAATTGTTGCTCTGTCCGCTGCATCAATAATGATTTGTGTCCAGTCGCCATTATCCCATGTTCCCGAAAATTCGGTTTTAACTTTTGACAAATCAGCAGAATACAAAACAGTTTCATTTCCGTCGGGAAGTTCCGAAATAGAATCCGCACTTGTCATCAGCGGCGTGACCGCCACAAGCCCGATCGCCATGGCAGCCGCCGTAACGCCTGCCAAAAGTTTTTTCAGCTTCATAAAATATCATCCTCCTTAATATGTTCTGCATTGGAAAACCGCCCAAAATCCCCCGATTTTGCACAGTTTTCTTTTAGCAAAGTGTATACTATAATTATAACATAGGGGGAAAATAATCTCAATCGGGAAAATTCACGAATTGTTTTTTTTTTTTTGGTAATTTTGCACAAAAAATACCGCCAAAAATTGTGATTTTCCGTTTTTGAGACCTGTAAAGAATTTTTTAAAGAAATTTCCTGTAAAATCATTGATTTTTACATTTACAGTACTTTAGTGATTTAAATCGCGTGCATAAAACAAGCAAAAAAATTTCGTTCCCTGCTTGACAATCAGCCCAAAAACTGGTATACTTAAAAATGCAGGAAAAATTGTCACAGCTTGCAAAAGCGGTGATGTTTCAAATAGTGCAAATATTAAGTTTCAAGCATTGGAGGATATAAAATGTCTATACGAGTAGGAATAATGGGCTACGGAAATTTAGGGCGCGGCGTGGAGAGCGCCATTGCCATGAATGGCACCCAAAACAGCGATATGTCCCTGGCGGCGGTGTTTACCCGCAGAGACCCCGGCAGTCTTAAGATCATGACGGCGGGCGTGCCCGTGTATGCGGCGGACAGGGCGGCGGAGTTTGCAAAGGATATTGATGTTATGATACTTTGCGGCGGCAGCGCAAACGATCTGCCCGAGCAGACCCCCGCTCTTGCAAAATATTTTAATGTGGTGGACAGCTTTGACACCCATGCAAAAATTCCCGAGCATTTCGCAAATGTTGACAAGGCGGCAAAAGAGGGCGGCAAGGCGGCTGTTATCTCCGTGGGCTGGGACCCGGGACTGTTTTCACTTATGAGAATGTACGGCTTGGCGGCGCTTCCCGAGGGGAAGGACTACACTTTTTGGGGCAAGGGCGTTAGTCAGGGGCATTCGGACGCTGTAAGGCGTGTGGAGGGTGTGCAGGACGCAAGGCAGTATACCATTCCCGTGGAAAGTGCGCTGGAGCGTGTGAGAAAGGGCGAAAATCCCGAGCTTACCACCCGTGAGAAGCACACGAGAGAATGCTTTGTTGTAGCAAAGGAGGGGGCGGACAAGGCTGCTATCGAGCAGACTATAAAGACAATGCCCAACTATTTTGCCGATTATGACACCACGGTTCATTTCATTTCACAGGAGGAGCTTGACCGTGACCACAAGGGCATTCCCCACGGCGGCTTTGTTATCCGCTCGGGAAAGACCGGAGAGGGCAGCAGCCATGTAATGGAATTTTCCTTAAAGCTGGATTCCAATCCTGCGTTCACTTCCTCCGTTTTGGTTGCCTTTGCCCGTGCGGCGTACAGGCTCGGCAGCGAGGGCAATTCGGGCTGCAAGACTATTCTTGACATTCCCCCCGCATATCTTTGCAATATGAGCGGCGAGGAGCTGCGGAAAAAGCTGCTATAATTTTCTTGTAAAAATCTGTCAGGCAGCGTTTTTTTGAAATGCGCTGCCTGTTTTCGGGTTATACAATACAAGGGAGGAATCATAATGTCAATGCTGTCTTTCAGTGATGTACTTAATAAAAATGGGCTTGACCCGGCTAAGGTAAGATTGATTCGTCATGTGATGTCAAATCCAAGATTTAAAAAATGTTATGAAAAAGGAATGGTGCTGGAATATACATGTCGTCAGGATGGTGATTTTAATAAAAAAAGCAAGCTTTTTGATTACTGGGCGATTTTCATAGGTGATAAGGGAACTTATTCAAAGCTGTTTGGCGTTTACAAGGTTTTAAATTCTGTGCCTGATACATCTGACGTAATTCCGAAGGATTACCCTTGTCCCGAATCATTTCAAGGTCAGGGACTATTTTATGAATTGCAGTATATAGATGATTTTAAGGAATATGAAGGTAGGCTGATTATTGACTGGAAAACAGCAGATAAGGAAAGTATGTCGCAAAGCTGGTATCAAAAAGGGACAATTGAAAAGCCGATAATTGCTATTCAAGATGATGCTAAAAAAGTGTTTTCCGGTTTTGAAAACCTTTTTCTGAATTATGACGAATTAAAGGAGATTGTGGAAAATCCAACAATTTATGAGAGTTGGCACACTGCACTTTCTTCTGTAAATGCAATTTATTTGATTGTCGATACAGAAACTGGAAAACAGTATGTCGGTTCTGCATATGGTGAAAAAGGTCTGCTTGGACGGTGGTCTTGCTATGTAGATACCCTTCACGGAAACAACAAGAAAATGAAAGAACTTATCTGCAATTATCCTAATCGCTATCATTATTTTCAGTTTTCAATTTTACAGATACTTCCTAAGACCGCTACTGCCGATGATGTAATAAAAGTTGAAAGCCTATATAAAAGGAAGCTTTTGACATGTTCCTTTGGTATGAATGATAATTGAATGCAAGTAAAGGATTATTTCACTGTTAAATTAGCAGTATTTTACATACCTTGGGAATTTGTTTTATATAAATTAAGAAAATATTCATAAAATGTTCTTGAATTTTTCTTTGGAGTATGATATAATGTAAAAGTTGATGATGTTCATTGACTTTATATTCTGCGAGAGTGCTGGAATCGGCAGACAGGCACGTTTGAGGTGCGTGTGTCTTTGGCGTGTGGGTTCAAGTCCCATCTCTCGCACCATTGCAAAAAAGGCCGTCCTTAATAAAGGACGGCTTTTTTGTGTTTGTTGAATATTCTACGTCATATTCAGTATGCATTCAAAATCGTCACGTTCTTCGTCGGTCATTCTGCTATCCCTTACCTTGTGTGTATCATAGCAGAATTTGTAAAATTCATTCGGTTCACGCAGTCCCGCGTAGAAATACATTGTAAATTCTGCCGTGCCGTCGGGGCGGACAGCCAGATTCCAAGGGGCTTTGTAAACGGTTTCGCTTATCCCCTCCATGTCGGTAATGATCTGCGGCTCGCTTGTTGACAGCGCTTTGTCAAAGCTCCACCCGTCGGGCGAACGGTCATCGCCGTCGGTGGTGTAAAGACAGAAACACCCGGGTCTGAATATAAGCGGCTCGCCCGTAAGGCACTGCACCCGAAGGTTTATCCTTATGTATTTGCCGTCACATATCGGCTCCGCTGTAAAGCAGTAGGAGCTTTTCGGGGTCAAAACGAAATATTCTCCCTCCATAGGCACAAGAGGCCGGGGGGCATTGTCTGCTCCCCCGTTTCTTGCGGCGCTTACGGCTTTTTTTACGGCACTGCGGTCGGTTATTTTAAATTCGACGGTCTTGCCCTTGCTTTTATCGTTGTAGGTGTCGTAGTCTGTGCTGTGATCTTCATGGTCGGTATATTTTATGGCGTTGCAGACGATCTGATATGCATAGTCAATGCAGACCTCGTCTCCCTTGAAGTCAATGTCAAAGTTTACCGTTTCTCCCGGCTCCACGGCAATTATATCTGCGGGCATGACTTTTGAGTCACGTATCATTGCGGACAGCATAACGCCTCTGTTATTTTTGTGACTGCCGTGTATGTACATACGCGGAGCATAAAAATCAAAGCACTTTTCCGATGAATTTGTGACGGTAAATTTTGAATGCAGGATATAGTCGGTTGTATAGGTTATGTGGGTTCTTGCCGACTGCGGGTAAAACCTCACCGACTCCGCCCCCGTAAATTCCATAAGCACGGAAAAATCCTTGCAGGTATATTCGATCTGATTTTCCGCAAGAGAAGGAAGGTTAGCTGCGGTCGTTTCCGACCTTTCGGCAGTTGTTTTTTTCTCTTTTGCAGGCTCTGTTTCCGCAGGCGCAAAGGTGACTGTGGGGCGCGCCGATATGGCTTCGGGGGATTCCTTCGGGTCTGTAACTCGGGTCTCGCTTGACATTAAAACGGTCATGTCGGATTCGGCCGATATCTCGGACGTCTCCCCTGCGGACTGCGGCGGCTCTTCGCTGCTGCATGAGCAAAGCAAAAGAACGGACAGCAACAGTATTACCCATGTATATTTTTTAAGTATCAATGTATTTTTCCTCCCATGCGTCCCAGTTAAAAAGGCCGTAGCCTATGCCGTCAAGATCGCTGTAATAAGGCTCGTCATGACTGCTGTTGAACCTCGGCCAGGACACGGTGGCAAGGTCCCTGAAATCATAAACAATGGTGAATACCGTGGGGTTATCCTGATTCATGCAGATAAATTCGGGCAATTCATACAGCTGTCCCACGCCATTTAATTTAAGCTCCGCCTCCTCGGGCTCATATATAAGCTCCGGGTCTGTGCTGATATACAGGGGATATACAAGCTCTGCCCCTACATTGTCCCCAAACGTCTGCCCCTTTTTATAACACATCATCTCAAAGGCGGCAGGCTCGATAAGCTGCGCATAATCGCTTCTGTTATATGCCGAATAGGTAATTGACAGGTAATTTTTATCGCCCGATTTTATGGCTTTTATATGGTGAGCCTGATATGCGGTCGGGGAAGAACGGAGAGTATGATATCCCTGCTGTCTTCCCCAGATCTCCCACGTCCGATAAAGATAATCCCTTACGTCGTCCGCGCTTTGCTTTTCGATTATATCGTCAAATTTTTCGGGATAAAAATTCTCTCCCGTTTCAAGGTATTCATTTCCGTAAAATATGCCGTTGATCTGTGCAGCCTGCTCCAGCGAGCACAGGAAGCGCAGTTCCCCCGATACTGTCTTTGCGGGCTTTATGTTCTCGAACTTTTCGGTATTGCCGCCTATATAGAACAGTTCGGAAAGGGAAAATTTCGAGGCGTCAAAGGTCTTTTCCTCCTCCGTCATATTTTTTGCATTTACCTTGACCGTCACCGTAAACAGTTCGGGATTAGCTCCCATATCGTGAACAATGTCGGGATAATAAAGGGAAGAGCAAAGATTTGTAAGCTCTGCTGTTACCGAAAAATCCTCATCTTCGTAATACGCCTTATTCTTGCCTGCGGTAAGGGGCGTTGGCTGTTTTTTTGCTTTTCCCGTTTTCTTGGTCGCCGATTCGGCAACCGAGTCGGCAGCCGCGTCTGCAACCGTTTCGGTTGCAGATTCGGCTGCCGAATTATCGGCGATCGTTGTTTCCTCCGACGGTGCAGCTGCATTTTCCTGCGCATTTTCACAGCCCGCAAGCAGCATTGCCGCAGCCATAGCCATGCAGAAAATGTTTAGCCTTTTTCCTTTCATTAAATAACCCTCCGTTTTAAGGAAACACTGATCAAAGCATTTCCTTATAAATATAACGTTCGTTAAATGGGGATTTGGCGAGGTTTTCTCCCCGCCTGCGGCGGCGAGAAAACCTTTGATCGTCAGTTCCTTAATTTACCTTAAAATATGCATATGCCGTATCATAGCCGTTATAGTGGGCATCTATAGACTGCTCGTCGCAGCTGCAGTAGGAAAATCTCACACGGTAATTTCCGCTTTTGCTTATGTCAAAATCGGAGGCGTCTATCTCATATGTCCCGGAAGATGCCAAGGGAAAGCTTGCGTGCGCGGTGTTGGTGTAAATGGACGTTTTCCGCACCGACTGCCAGCCCGCCGCCGTTTCTCTTTCAATATCCGTATTTTCGCTCATGAGGAAAAGGATTTTGTTTGCGCTTACTTTGCAGGTAATTGTTGAGGCATTTGCCGAAACAATGGTATCGGTGCATTCCGCAGTGCACAAAAGCTCGTTCCCGGGCGTTACATTTTCACTCATGTTAAAATCCCAAAGCGCGGCATATTCGTCACTGTTTGCACCTGCCTCCCTGAAAGGCTTGACCAGACGGTATTTCCCCTCGGGC
>CAMWLD010000125.1 GCA_947175005.1 uncultured Ruminococcus sp.
CTTTATGCTAACCGTGATGATTATATTTACTACCGCACCGACCACCACTGGACCACGGCGGGGGCGTTTGCGGCGTATACGGCGGCGGGCAGGAAAATGGGCTACACTCCTTTGGGGGAGGATTCCTATGACATTGAGCACGCAGGGAGCGGGTTTTTGGGCACGTTCTACTCAAAGTCCCTTTGGGGCGGCGTAAAGCCCGACACTCTTGACCTATGGCTTCCTACGGACGGCAAGGACGTGAGAAGTGTGAAGATATATTCCGCTATAGGGCAGGAGCCTGCCTCCCATGAGGGAATGTATTTTAGGGAATATCTTGATGTTAAAGATAAATACAGCGTTTTCTTCGGAACAAACCAGCCTATGATAACCGTTGATACAGGCCGTGAGGGGGACAGGCTGCTTATTTTCAAGGACAGCTATGCTCATTGCTTTGTGCCGTTTCTGACCGCTCATTACAGCAGGATAACTATGGTGGATCTGCGGTATATCAATATGTCGTATAAGGATATTATTGATGTGGACGATTATGACTGCGCTCTTTTCCTGTACAATGCGTCTACTTTTATGAGCGATGAGAATTTGAAGAAGCTGAATTATTGACTGGATGCAAGAAGCAGGAAATACTTACGCCGGACTTTGTTTATTAACCGTCATTTATAATTTTCTGCAGAGGGTAGGTGCAAAAATGCCGACACCGATAGTTGATTTTTGTGAAAAGTACAAAGCCAATGAGATCCTAAGAGCTCATATGCCCGGGCACAAGGGCAGGGGCGAGGACTTTTATGCCTTTGACATTACCGAAATATCGGGGGCGGACAGCCTTTTTGAGGCTTCGGGAATTATCCGTCAAAGCGAGGAAATGACTGCGGCTTTGTTTGGGGCGTATAAGACACTTTATTCTGCAGGCGGGTCGACTCTGTGCATTCAGACCATGCTTGCCATGCTTTCAAAGGTCACAGGCTCGAAAACGGTGGTTGCGGCAAGAAACTGCCACAGGGCTTTTGTGAATGCCTGCGGTATACTGGGGCTTACGGTAAAATGGGTACTGCCAAGGTATGAACACAGTCTGGTGACGGGGGAAATTTCGGCGGAGGAGATAAAAGCCCTGCTGGACAGCCTGCCGCCCTGGGAAAAGCCTTGTTGTGTGTACATAACGTCCCCGGATTATATGGGGAAGATCGCTCCTGTTTCCGAGATCGCCCGAATTTGTCGGGAAAAGGATATATTTCTTGCGGTGGACAACGCTCATGGGGCGTATCTTAAATTCTGCTCGGAGGATATTCATCCGCTGACGCTGGGGGCGGACATTTGCTGCGATTCCGCTCATAAGACCCTCCCCGCTCTTACGGGGGCGGCTTATCTGCATATAAAAAATCCCGCTCTTGAGCCTTTTGAGGGTTTTGCTAAGGGGATAATGAGCTGCTTTGCTTCCACAAGTCCGTCGTATCTTATTTTGCAGTCGCTGGATAGGTGCGGAGAATATTTGCGAAATGAAATGGAGGACATTGCGAACAGTGCCAATGGCGGCGGATATTTTTGCGAAATGGAAAATGCGGCGAATGCACTTAAAGAAAGGCTTAAAAATGCGTGGCAAATTTACGGCGATGAAGCGGGCAAGCTAAGCATTTTCGCCCCGCCCTCGGGATATTCGGGCACGGGGCTTGGAGAGGCTTTGCGGCAAAGGGGCGTGGAGTGCGAATATGCGGACGATTGCTTTACGGTGCTTATGCTGACAGGGCTTACGGTGGAAGAGATCGGGCGGCTCGGAGATATTTTCGAGAGTATTCCGCAGCCGAGAATCCTCGTACAACCGCCCGATTACAGTAATTTTTCTCTGCCGCCTGCTGCTATGGGCATAAGAGAGGCTATGATGTCACGGTGGGAGCAGATTCCCACCACGGAAGCAGAGGGCAGAATTGCGGCGGCGTGCCTTGCACATTGCCCTCCGGGGGTGTCCGCCATTGCAAGCGGTGAAATTTTTACGGAAGAAATTATTAAAATTTTGAAAAACTATAGCATTCGGAATGTAATTGTGGTATAATAGAGTTATAGGGATATGGATATAGTTTGCCGGCATGAATTTTTTGACTGCTGCATTCAAATCCCAACCTGTGAAAGGTCATGATATTATGAAACTCATCTATGCAATTGTCAACAACGACGACAGCTACTCGGTGTCCTCCGAGCTTACACGCAACGGATATCAGGCCACAAAGCTCGCTTCCACGGGCGGTTTCCTTATGGCGGGAAACACCACGTTTCTCATTTGCGTGGACGAGGCAAGGGTGGACGGAGCGATCGAGGTTATAAGGCGATGCTCACGAAAGCGCAAGCAATACGTCCCCTCCCCTGCTGCGGGCAGGACGGAAACTGCGGGGGATTTCCCCATTGAGGTTTCCGTGGGCGGCGCTACGGTGTTTGTGACGGATATAGAAAGGTTTGAGAAGCTGTGACCCTTTATTCAAAGGAATCTGTTGCTGCGACCTGCAAGGCTATGAGCCGCACAGGCAGATTTGTTCATTCGTTCCTTATTACGGGGGCGCAGGGGACGGGGAAAAAGGTGGCTGCAAGGTATTTGGCAATGTCGCTGTTGTGCAGTGCAAAGTCTTCAGAGAATGAGCCTTGCGGTGTTTGCAGGGAATGCAGCAGGATACTGCGGGGACAGCACCCCGACTTTATTGAGGTGGAGAAAAGCGGCGCTTCCTTTTCGGTCAAAGACATAAGGGAAAAGGTCGTTGCGGACTGCTATACTCCCCCTAACGACTGTGACCGCAAGGTGTATCTTTTGGCGGACTGTGATGGCTGGATGGACGCGGCACAGGACGCACTGCTTAAAGTCACGGAAGATCCTCCGGATTACGGATATTTCATATTTACAGCGAAGATACGTGAAGTTTTCCTGCCCACTCTTATTTCCCGATCTATGACCATGGAGGTGCATGAGGCGGGCATTGGTGAATGCGAGGCGGCTTTAAGGGAGCATTCTTTAATCTCCCCTAAGAAAAAGGATTTCACTGAGGAAAATATTTCCCGTGCCGCAAAGATTTTCGGGGGAAATATCGGCTGTGCCATTGAATATATTGAGGGCAGAGGGCAGCTTGCGGGCAGCGGTAAGCTGGCCAAGGCTGCAAACACGGCTATGGACGCGGCAAGGGCTATTGCAGAGCGTAACGAGTATGCACTGGCGGCGGCGCTCGCTTCTGCTTCGGGAAACCGTGAGGAAATGCGGACGGTGCTGGAAATGCTTTCCCGTGTTATCCGTGACAGTGCGGCGGCAAGAGTTTTTTCGGGAGAGGGAGAGAACGGCAATGCTGCGGGGTTTATTGGCTGTGCCCGTGAGGAAAGTCTGCGGATCGCTGAATTTGCGGGGAGCGCTAAGCTGAATGAAATGTATGAGGCTATACGTGAGGCGTCGTATCTTTGCACACGAAATTGCAGCGGCGCGGCGGTGGCAAGTGTGCTGACGGGAAAATTATTGTAATATATACACAAAAATTTACATAAAAATTCGTTAGATGTTCCGAAAGGTCAAAGCTTGAAAGATACAGGTCAGTCCCTGCGTTTCAACGTTTTTTAATGTGCAAAATCATGTAAAGGAGCTCAAAAATGGTAGAAATTATCGGCGTAAGGTTTAAACAGGCGGGGCGTACCTATTATTTTTCCCCAGGAGGAAAGCAAGTCAAGACGGGGGAAAAGGTTATTGTGGAGACATCCAAGGGCGTGGAATGCGGAGATGTGGTGCTGGATAACCGCATGGTGGAGGACGAGCGGGTTGTAAGTCCGCTGAAGCCGATTATCCGCATTGCGGGCGAGCGGGATATGCGCATTATAGAGCAGAACCGCCAAAAGGAAATCACTGCGATGAAGATATGCCAGGAGAAGATAGCCGCCCATGGACTTAACATGAAGCTGGTGGACGTGGAGTGCACCTTTGACAACAACAAGCTGCTGTTTTATTTCACGGCGGAATCGAGGATAGATTTTCGTGAACTGGTAAAGGACTTGGCGGCGGTTTTCCGCACCAGGATTGAGCTTCGGCAGATAGGTGTGCGTGACGAGGCGAAAATGCTGGGGGGATTGGGCGTTTGCGGCAGGGCATTCTGCTGCAAGACGTTTCTTCCGGATTTCCAGCCTGTGTCAATAAAAATGGCAAAGGAGCAGGGGCTTAGCCTTAACACCACAAAAATTTCCGGCACCTGCGGGAGGCTTATGTGCTGCCTTAAATATGAGCAGGACTTTTACGAGGAGCAGCTTGCGGGTCTGCCGAAGGTGGGGGCATATGTTAAGACGCCGCAGTTCAAGGGGTATGTGGAAGAAGTCAATGTCCTCAGCGGAAAAATTCGGGTAAAGCCCGAAAGATCCGATGATCCTGCCGCCACCTTTGAGCGTGACGACATAAAGGTGATCCGTGACGGCAAGGGCAAGCAGGAAAGGCTGGACAAGGAGGAGTTCCGTGCTTTAAAACAGTTAGAGGACAAATAAATGTTATATCCATAACAAATTCACGATCAATTCGTTAAATATTTACTAATTTCAAGGAGGAATAATCATGGGAAGAGTTCACAAGGGCATTACGATTGCCAGAGACATTTTGCTTATAGTTACCTGCTGTCTGGCGGTTGCCGAAATGGTGCTGATGATAGTGGGTCATGCTATCGGCAGGAAATATTACAGAGGGTATGTAAGGATCAAGGATTCGGATGAATTGCCCTTTTAGAGGCAAGATGTTAAAGGGATAGAGGCCGGATGAGCGAATTCGCTCGTCCAGCCTCTAACTTCTCTATCCTATAACAACCAAAAGGCTAAATGAACCGAGAGGAACATTTAGCCTTTAATTGATATAAAATTACATATCAGCTGCCCAAGAGGCACCTGCTTCACGGGATTCATTGGGATAGTTTCCTACGAAGCGATCTGTGGGGGCTTTTGCCCAGGAAGCAGCTTTTGGCGTTCCGCTGCCGTGTACCACAACCTCTGTATATCCTGCTCTGTTTCCTGATATCCCCATGGTGATTCTCAATGCTGTAAGCAGGTCGGCATCGGTAGGCATTGCTGTGGGAACTTCAATAGAATCCGGCTCACTGCCTGTTTTTTCCAAGGATTGAGGTGTGGTTATAGAGCAGCCGGAATTCATGCTGTACCCCGCAACGCTGCATTTTGTGCTGTAGTTTGCTGTGTTGGTGTAGACCAGCTTGGCATTTGAATTTGCTGTGGAGATTTTGGAATCACCTACATAGCCCAGCATTGAAGGCACAAGTATAGCCACCAAAACTCCTATTATGGCTATTGTAACAATAAGTTCAATCAGCGTAAATCCCTTTAACATTATAATCACCCCTTTCCAAAAAAGGCTGCCGAAAACCGACAGCCTTTAATGTTATTAGCTTAATGCTATTTCAAATCAAGCTAAAATCGGAATTAGTTACCGGACCAAAGCCAAGTAGAACGGCCAGCGTTATCAGCGGTGGAAGCTACGGGATAGTTACCAACGTAGTTTACATCGGAAGTAGACTTAGCCCAAGAGGTTCTGTCGGAGAAGCCCTGAGCAGTAATGTTTACAGATACAACACCAGCGGTTGTAGCGTTTGCATTACCCTGGAGAGCCATAAGAGCATTGGACAGGTTTACGTCACTGCTCTGAGTAGGAGTCTTTAACTCATAGGTAGAGTTTGCTACTGTCTGCAGGGATGCCTGAGAAAGAGAGCTAGCAGTACCCATAGGGAAACCAGCGGTCTCACACTTAGTTGCATATGTAGCAGTGTTAGTGTAAGTCAGCTTAGCGTTCGAGTTAGCTGTGGAGATCTTGGAATCCGCAACGTAACCGATCATAGAGGGAACGAGGATTGCTGCGAGCACACCGATGATTGCGATAACAACGATGAGCTCAATAAGGGTAAAGCCTTTCATCTTTGAATTTCTCATAGGAAATTCCTCCTTTAATAAAATTTTATAAGCAACGAACATCATCGGTTCGCAGTTATACATAAGTTAGTTGATATAGGGGTACTGCCCTACATAGCGCTTGCTGCTTGTGGCAACATTGGCATCATCTTCCTGCCCGTTAATGCTACTGTATAAATCATCGCCGGTAGCCATACCCACCAAAACATCCTCTTTGGCAATTTTGGGTGCGGTGTCATTGGTAGCGGGATAATTATCGCAAAAAAGTGCATATTTAACAGTGTAGGTTTTAGGATAAATGCACACGAGCCATGCGCCCTCAAAGCCATTGGTAAGGTAGCCTGTATTATAGCCAGAGAAAGTAGAGCCACCAGTACTGGATTTGTTAATAGTATTCGTACCAGCAATAGTATTAGCCGTAGTTTCGGCTGCTGTAGAATCAAACCCTGTGCTGTATTTGATAGACACAGTTTGGCTGCCCGATGTGACCGCCGCCACGTATATCACATTATCTGTGCCGGTATAGCCGAAAGCTTTTTCGCCTCTGATCTGCTGAGAAATCAGATAGTCTTGAACTGCGTTATAAACTTCCTGCGCCTGAGTATTGGCTGCTGTCACCTTGGAACTTCTGAGGTAAGCTGCAGTATTGGGGATTATTATCGCTGCAAGCACTCCGATTATAGCTATTACAACTATAAGCTCCATAAGAGTAAACGCCTTTAGGAAACGCCTGTGCAGGCTATCGGATCTTGTTCTGTCCATTGGACACCCTCCTGTTCGCAAAAGTTTCCGTAAGGTTTGCAGTTGACCGTTTGGTGTTACCGCCCGGGCTGTCTGCTGTATCTCTTACTGTAATTATATTATAC
>CAMWLD010000126.1 GCA_947175005.1 uncultured Ruminococcus sp.
CGCCCCCTCTCCCCCCTGGGAGGTTGTCCCTTTGGTCGGCAACTTACTGTCGTTTCCAAAGTCAAGCATTTCATAAACAAAGTCACATTTCATTGCATACTGCACGCTAAACAGCCGCTGCTTCATCAACTGTTGGCTGTCAGTTACTGACTGTCAACTGTTGACGGTCAACTGTTGACAATAGTCTGCTCCGCCATTATTTTCTCCACCTCTTCCAAAGAGGGAATTGCGGGGATAGCACCCTTTTTCGCCGAGGAAAGCGCTCCGCAGGCGTTTGCAAACATGGCAAATTCGCCTATATCCTCGCTCGTCAGCTCGTCAAGCTCCTTGCCCGACTCCACTATCTTGTGCAGAAATGCTCCCATAAAGCAGTCTCCCGAGCCCATGGTGTCCACTGTGGGGGCTTTGTAGGACGGGTAACGCTCCACGCCCTTTGATGTGGCTATAATGCAGCCCTTTGCCCCTTGGGTCACGCAGATTATTTTTATTCCCGCATTAAGCAGCTTTGCCGCCGCCGCCACAAGTGTGCCGCAGTCGGTTATCAGCTGCAACTCATCTTCGGAAACTCTTATGATATCCACATACTGCACCACACTGCGCATTTCCCGCAGGGCGGCGTCCTTTGATTCCCACAAATGAGGACGCCAGTTAGGGTCGTAGGAAACTATTTTGCCCAGAGCTTTTGCATATTCGGCGCTGCTTGCCGCCGCTGTCCTTGCGGGCTCGGCGGTAAGGCTCATGGCGGAGAAATGGAAAATGCGGCATTCCTCGATCATTTTCCTGTTTACTTCTCCGTAGCGCAGGTTAAGGTCGGCGCTCAGCTGGGGAGAGCGGTAGAAAACATAGTCCCGCTCGCCGTCCTCATTGGTGCGCACAAATGCAAGAGGGGTCATATAATTGGGGTCGACGATAAGCCCCGAGGAATCCACTCCCGCTTTCCGCAGTACGTCCTTTAAATAAAAACCGAACATATCCCTGCCTATTTTACCGATAAATCCCGTGCTTGCGCCCAGCTTTGCAGCCATGCAGACCACGTTTGCGGGTGCGCCTCCCGCGGTCTGGACATATGCTTCGGTGTTTTCCGCATAGACGGGCTTGTCTTTGGCGCTGCTTTTTGAGTTGTTCTTTAAGACCAGTTCTCCCGTATATGAATGTGTAAAATCTATCAGCAGCTCTCCGAGCGCAACAATATCGGGCATATGATTACCACCTTTGATCTGTATATATTTTCTTAAATTAAAAATCCGTTTTGCTATGTAAAGCTTTTCCCAAAACAAGAGCTATTTTAATTATATCATTTAAAAGTATTTTTCCGATATAATTTTTGTGGAATTTCAATTAATTTATTATTAAGGAAACATCCGGAAAAATATTTTTTGCTTTGCAAACGGCTATGGTTCAGGGGATTTTTTTACAGGCGGCGGGAAATATCACGAATATGATAAAAGGCTGCTGCAAACGCTGCAACAGCCTTTTATCAGTTATGCCCGGAATAAGCCGTCCCGATCTTATGGGGACGTTTTACAATTATCAGCCCTTGACAACCGCCAGAGTATCTCTTGCGATAAGCAGCTCCTCGTTGGTGGGAACGACCCACACCTGAACCTTGCTGTCGGCTGCGGAGATCTTTGTCAGCTTGCCTCTTGCGCCGCTGTTGGCAGCCTCGTCTATCTTCACGCCGAGATAGTCCATATCCGCACAAACGCCGCTGCGCACTGCGCCGTCGTTTTCCCCTATGCCGCCTGTGAACAGTATCACATCAACGCCATTCATAACTGCCGCATATGCACCCACCAGCTTCTTGGTCTGGTATTTGAGCATTTCATTGGCAAGCTTTGCGCGATTATTTCCCTCTGCCGCTGCCGCCGAAACGTCACGGTTATCCGAGGAAACTCCCGAGATACCCAGCAGTCCCGACTTCTTGTTCATATAGTCGGACATTTCGTTAGGCGTAAAGCCCTTTTTATTCATCAGATAGGTGACCACGGAGGGGTCTATGGAGCCGCAGCGAGTGCCCATAAGCAGGCCGTCCAAAGGGGTAAAGCCCATGGAAGTGTCAACGCATTTGCCCTTGTTCACTGCCGTTACCGACGAACCGTTGCCCATGTGGCAGGAGATTATTTTAAGCTCTTCTACGCTCTTGCCAACTGCCTCGGCAACAGCACGGGATACGAACCTGTGTGAAGTGCCGTGAAAGCCGTATTTGCGCACATGATACTGCTCGTAATCCTCATAGGGAAGCCCCATCATATAAGCCTTTTCGGGCATTGTCTGGTGGAAGCCCGTGTCGAATACCGCTACCATGGGCACTCCGGGCATTACCTCCATGCAGACCCTTATTGCAACAGCGTTGGGGTGATTATGCACAGGCGCAAGCTCGGAAAGTTCGTCGATCATGTCAACGACCTCGTCGGTAATACGGGTAGCCTCGCTGAACTTCTCGCCTCCGTGGACTACTCTGTGACCGATAGCGTCGATCTGATCCATTGAGTCGATGACCTTTGCATCGCCTGTGGTCAGCACCTCTACCAGCTTGCGGACAGCTGCGTCATGAGAGGGAAAATCGCAGTCTGCGTCAACTGCCCTGCCGTCGGCGGTTTTGTGGGAAATGTGGCCGCCAATGCCTATGCGGTCGCAGTTGCCCTTTGCAATAACACTCTCATCGGTCATGTCAAGCAGCTGATATTTGAGTGAAGAGCTGCCTGCGTTTATAACCAGAACCATCATTTTGAATACACTCCCAATTATTATATTATTTTGCCATAATTTGCAAAGTCAAAGTCTTTGCGGTTACGGCATTTTCTTAATAAATTTACGGCAAATTCCGTATTTACCGTAAAAATGACAATACATACACATATATTTTACCACAAACATCATTTTATTGCAAGGGGGCAAGGTCGGTTTAATACGGTAAAATTGTATATTTTTTGTGAATTTACGGTAAATTTTAATGCAAGTGCTTTAGTACAGCAGCAGTAAAGAAGTTTTCACGGAAACATTGTAAGACTGATACAGCAAGCTGAATAATTACCGAAAGGACAGCTTGCAATGATTGATGAGATTTATAAATGCCGCCGTTGACTTTTTCATTTGGTTTTGGTATAATAGATAACAGAGGGCAGGCGCTCAGCTTGCCCGTGTAAATCGGAATATAAAACGATAGTTATCCGCAGATTTAGGAGCTGCAAATATGATACTCTCTTATTGGGATTTAAAAATGCTTTCATCAATGCAGAATGAGAAAGTAACAGATGATGAAATTAAAATGATCCAAAAGAAAAGCGGAGAAAAGGCGCTGAAAATATTTTTTTCTGTTTTTTCGGTAATATTGTTGATCGCTATAGTCTATTCGTTAGTTTACGAGAAAGAGTTCCCGCTTTTTTACATTTTAGCGTTTGCATTTTTTTTACTTTTGTCGATTTATTCGCTGAAGCACAAAGAAGTGTGTGCTTGTTACGGAACGATTACCGATAAAACTGTCCGCTGCGCCAAAATATCGGGAAGAGGCTCTGTTTATCTCCCCTATGAAAAAACCGAAGAAACAGGAACTTTCAGACACAAATTTACATTATCGGAAACAGTATGCGAATTTTTCTACTGTACAGTTGAAATAAACGGACAGATATATGAAAATGTATGCTGCTACGAAAAAGATTTTCCGATCATAGATATTGGTGACAGGGTAATAATTGCAAACGATGACAGTTACGACTGTCCCGTTGTGTATAAATGCTTCGCTAAAAATAAATAATTAGTTTTCTTTCTAATTCCGATTTATTATATTAGAACCGAATAACCGATAAGCCCTTAGATTTGCTTTACAAGCGTTTCCGAGGGCTTGCCTTTTTTTAAAGTTATCCGCTGCATATTATCGGGAATTTGACTGTCAAAAATGAATGATTCACTTGACAATCCTGCAAAAAAGGGATATAATTATAGGCAAGAGTTCAAGTAAAAGCGAAAGGAAGTGGTGAGAATATGAAAATAATGTACCCCGATTATGAAAACTGCATAGCAAATCTTGCATGCTCTATTCTCAAATATTACGGCATTACCCCGCCGAACGGCACTCTTGCTGCTGCGGACAGGCTGCTGAATATGGAATATAAAAATGTGGTTGTCATTCTGTTGGACGGCATGGGCGTTTCCATTGTGAATAGGCATTTGGGGGAGAGCGGCTTTTTCCGGAAAAATACGGTGTGCAGCTATTCTTCGGTTTTTCCTCCCACTACCGTTGCGGCTACTACGGCAATTGACAGCGGACTTTTTCCAAATCAGTCGGGGTGGCTGGGGTGGTCGGGATATTTTGACGAGATCGACAGGAACGTTGTCTATTTTTGGAATATCGACAATGACACGGCGGAAAAGCTCACGGAAAATGCTGCGTGGACATACGTTCCCTATGATAGCATTCGGAATAAAATAAGCAGGACGGGAGTTAATGCTCACTACATTGCGCCCTTTGTTGAACCGTTCCCCAAGGATTACGGCAGCTTTTGCGGCAGTATAAAGGAAATTTGCAGGGGCGAGGGACGGCAGTTTATTTATGCTTACTGGGACGATCCCGATACGGCTATGCACAAGGTCGGGGTTGACGATGAAAATATAACCGAGAAGCTTCGGGATATTGAAAAGCGCACGGAGGAACTTGCGGAAAGGCTTTCGGACACGCTGCTGATAATTACTGCCGATCACGGTCACGTTAATGTGGGACGCAGAAGTCTTGCCGATCATCCCGACATTTGCAAATGTCTTTTGCGTATGCCGTCCATGGAGACAAGGGCGCTGAATTTCTTTGTCAAAGAGGGAATGAAAAGCGAATTTGAACAGGCTTTTTCCCGTCATTTCGGGGAGGATTTTATTCTGATACCCCGAGAGAAATTTTTGTCGGCGGGACTTTTCGGGACGGGAAATAATCACCCGAAGCTGGAGAGTATGCTGGGGGATTACATAGGGGCGGCGGTGGGAAATACCGACATTTCCAATACGACCCCCGGTAAATCCAAGGGCAATCACGCAGGGCTGACAGATGAGGAAATGATTATTCCGCTTATTGCGGTAAGCTGCTGATTTACATAATTATAAAAAATTTTTCGGGAGATGATACAAATGCCGTTTCTTCCAATTTCAAGAGAGGATATGAAAGAGCGAGGGATAGAACAGCTTGATTTTATCTGCATTACAGGGGACAGCTATGTGGATCACCCCTCTTTCGGCATTTCCATAATTTCCCGTATGATAGAGGCGCAGGGGTTCACGGTGGGGATTATCGCCCAGCCCGATTTCCACAGCGACAGGGATTTTACAAAGCTTGGACGGCCAAAGTATGCTTTTATGATAACCGGTGGCAACATTGATTCCATGGTTGCTCATTATACGGCCGCCAAAAGGAAACGTTCAAAGGATATGTACACCGCGGGGGGCATTGCGGGGAAACGCCCCGACAGGGCGACTATCGTTTATTCAAAGGCGGTAAAGCGGATCTACGGAAATGATATGGCGGTTGCTATAGGGGGTCTGGAGGCTTCACTCAGGCGGTTTGCCCACTATGATTATTGGGACGATTCTGTTCGCCCCTCGATACTGGAGGACAGCGGGGCTGACCTTTTAATGTACGGAATGAGCGAGCACCAAATTGTGGAAATCTGCACACGGCTTGCAAAGGGTGAGAAAATCTCCGAACTGCGGGATATAAGGGGCACGGCGTATTTATGCGACCCAAAGGAAACTCCCTACGGTGCGGCAGAATGCCCGTCGCTGAAGCTTTGCAGGGAGAGCAAGGAGGAATACGCCAAGGCTTGCAGGATACAATACGACTGGCAGGACGAGGTTTACGGAAAGACCATAATTCAGCGGCAGACGGCAAAAATGCTGGTGCAGCTGCCCCCTGCCCTTTCCCTTACAACGGAAGAGCTTGACCATGTTTACGAGCTGCCGTATATGCGCACCTATCACCCTGTTTACGAAAAGGACGGCGGCGTGCCCGGGATAGAAGAGGTGGAATTTTCCATTACCCACAACAGGGGCTGCTTCGGGGGCTGCAATTTCTGCTCCATTGCCTTGCACCAGGGGCGGAGAATTTCCGTGCGGAGCAAGGAAAGCATACTGCGGGAGGCAAGGCTGCTGACGACCTTGCCGAACTTCAAGGGGTATATTCACGATGTGGGAGGACCTACGGCGAATTTCCGCAGTCCGAGCTGTGAGACACAGCTTTCAAAAGGGCTTTGCAAGGGTAAAAAATGCCTTGCGCCCGTTCCCTGCAAGAATTTAAAAGCCGATCACTCGGAATATCTGGAAATTCTTCGGGAGATACGCAAAATAAAGGGCGTTAAAAAAGTATTTATCCGCAGCGGCATTCGTTATGATTATCTTATGGAGGATAAAAACGACGAATTTATGCGGGAGCTTATTGCAGAACACGTTAGCGGACAGCTGAAAGTCGCTCCAGAGCATTGTTCGGCGGCGGTGCTTGATCTTATGGGCAAGCCTCACATTGAGGCGTATAAAAAATTCCAGGAAAAGTTTTACAGGATTACCGGGCAGATAGGCAAGGAGCAATATCTTGTGCCCTACCTTATGTCCTCTCACCCGGGAAGTACGCTGAATGAGGCTGTTGAGCTGGCGCTTTTTCTAAAGAGTCTTAAAATGCGCCCCGAGCAAGTGCAGGATTTTTACCCCACTCCGGGGACTATCTCCACCTGTATGTTCTACACGGGGCTTGACCCTTACACAATGAAGCCCGTATATGTACCGAGG
>CAMWLD010000127.1 GCA_947175005.1 uncultured Ruminococcus sp.
GCGGCACTCCCTGTTATTCAAATTCATCGGGTTCTCTGTATGCCATTCTCACAGCCTTTGCCACAGCCTCGGCAAGCCCCTTGTCTATTACCCTCGGAATAATATATTCGGGAGAAAGCTTGCCCTCACGCTCCGCAAAATCCGCAATAGCCTGTGCAGCCGCCAGCTTCATATCATTTGTTATCTCTTTTGCGTGAACATCAAGAGCGCCCCTGAAAATCCCGGGAAATGCAAGCGCATTGTTTATCTGATTGGGATAATCGCTCCTGCCCGTGCCCACTATTGCTGCCCCTGCCGCTAACGCCCGCTTTGGGTCTATCTCGGGGTCGGGATTTGCCAATGGGAACAGTATGGGCTTTGCCGCCATACTCCGCACCATTTCCTCGGTAACGCACCCCGGTGCGGAAACTCCGATAAACACATCAGCGCCCTTTATAACCTCCTCCAGCGTACCCTTTTCGTCATTGGGATTGGTAATGCGTGAAACTGCTTTTTTCGCCTCGTTAAGCGCCCGTCTGCCCCTGTACAAAGCTCCCTGCCTGTCGCAGAGGATAATGTTTTTGCAGCCCCGCGAGCGAATCAATTCACCGATCGCAATACCCGCCGCCCCTGCGCCGTTGATAACGATTTTTGCGGAAACAATGTCCCTGTCCGTCAGCTTTAACGCATTTATCAAAGCCGCCAGCGTAACTACAGCCGTGCCGTGCTGATCGTCATGGAATACGGGGATATTGCATTCCTTTTTAAGCCGCTTTTCAATTTCAAAGCAGCGGGGCGCAGAAATATCCTCCAGATTAATACCGCCGAACGAAGATGAAATAAGTCGGACGGTCTTTACAATATCGTCCTCGTCCTTTGAATTAATGCACACAGGCACAGCGTCTACATCTGCGAATGTCTTGAACAGAGCGCACTTGCCCTCCATTACGGGGATAGCCGCCGCAGCGCCTATATCGCCCAAACCCAGTACCGCAGAACCGTCCGTGACCACAGCCACCATGTTTGCCCGCCTTGTAAGCTCAAAGCTTTTCTCCTCATTTTTTGCGATCGCAAGACACGGGGCCGCCACTCCCGGAGTATAAGCAAGGGAGAGATCCTCCGCCGTATTCAAGGGAATGCGGCTAACCATTTCGATCTTGCCATGCCATTGACGGTGCTTTTCCAGTGATTTTTCCGAGTAATCCATATTTTTCCTTTCCGTAAGTACGCACGATTAGCACATACTAACTATCATTATTATACACTATTTTTTTCCAAATGTCAATAGGGATTTTGTCGATTTTAAATAATTTTTTGCAATGAACACTTGCTTTATTATTTTTCCGTTGATTGGTTTCTTTTATACATTTTAGCGGACGGCTCTTTGTTTTATATGAAAAACCGTCCGCCGTTTTGCAGATTTTACCGTAATTTACAAATGCTCATACCTTACAAGTTCATTTAAGGGAATGCGCCCCGGCAACGTCTTTTCTGTTTTGTTGACAGGGTAACCCACCGCAAGGATATTCACAGGCTCAAGATTTTCGGGAATGTCAAATTCCGCACGCAGAATATCGGGCCTGAAATAGCATATCCAGACAGAACCAAGACCCTGCTGTGCAGCCTCCATCATCATATGACAGGTCACGATCGCAGCGTCAATATCCGAGGTGGATTTGCCGTCATAGGGGCGTTTCCATGCCCTTTCGGTGTCGGCGCAAACAATAATTGCCAGGGGAGCGCCGTAAATATCAGCCGCCTTTCCGATCTTCCCAAGTCCCTTATTCGACTGCACCGCAATAAGCCTCACAGGCTGTAAATTTGCAGCAGTGGGTGCAGCATTTGCTGCCTGCAAAATCCTGTCAAGCTTTTCTCCCTCAACTTTCTGCCCCGTATAACTGCGGACAGAACGTCGGTTTTGTGCCAATTCAAGAAAATTCATATTATCAGCTCCATAAAAAATTTTCAGCCGATCGGTTGACTTATACGATATATCATGCTATAATAATATCATATAAATTTCACTTTGTAAAGTACGCACTTTATTGTATGATACTATATAAAAAGTAAGTGTCGGAGGTATAATATGGCAAAATGTATAAGTGAATACTACTGTCCCGTGGAGGCAACCATTGACCTTATCGGCGGTAAATACAAGGCGGTTATCCTGTGGCATTTAAGCAGCGGCACAAAGCGTTATTCCGAGCTGCGGCGGGTCATGCCGAAAATCACCGAAAAAATGCTTGCGGCGCAGCTTCGTGCCCTTGAAAGCGACGGACTTATTACAAGAACGGTTTATCCCGTAGTTCCTCCGAAAGTGGAGTATGATTTAAGCGAATTCGGAATGAGTATTATCCCCGTTTTACAGGCAATGTGCGACTGGGGAAACGATTATATTGAGAGTAAAAATAAAAAAACTTGCGGCAAACCCTGACAGTCTGCCGCATTATCATTATCCCTTGCAATCAATTACAAGATCGCCTATTATAATTTGTGAAACGCTTTTCGGGTCAATGGGGTTCATACCGTTATCATCACCCCATAATAGGATCGCTTCACCGCATTCATCGTCGAAGCTGACCGACATTACCATTATTTCAAGATGATCTCCGTTTTCAAGAATAACCTCGGTGGATTCTGCAAATCCCAAACAGATATTTGAATCAATAATATCCGTCCTGATAACAGCGCACAAAGGGCTTATTGTGATATTATCAATACAGCATACGTCTCCCGAATCAAAAACCGCCTGTCTGCCCACATCAACGGTTATTTTTTCACTTTTCGGAACATCAGCAATTTCAAAATAAATATCAAATCCCACATTGGTGATAATGTTAAAGCCTTGATAATTTTCATCTTTTCCTCTGTAGTCAAAGGTTATCCGCCGAGGTTTAAGATGAATTCTGTCACCGGGAGCAAATCCGTCGGACGACATCAGCGTGCAGTTCATATAAAATCCGCCGCTCCCGTCTGTCCCCGCAATTTCCGACCATGGGGATATACCGTAATCCGTGTTCATATCCCCGATCTGCGTCTGCTGAAAATCGCCGTGACAGTTTTCTCTTGACATATCCTCGGGCAGGTCAAAGCCCAATCCTGAGCTCGTTATGTGCAATCGGTAAAAAAGCATTTCATCTATCATATAAGTAGAGTCAATTCGGGCGGAAATATCGGGATCCCCGCAGCTTATACGGACATTTTCAAGGGTAGGGGAGAGGCTTTCATACTGTTCCGCCTTATCCCCCAAAAACTCGCTTAACCACCCCGAGGTATAAGCGTAAACTCCCGTGCACAGCAGGCAAAGAGCTGCTGCCGCCGCCGCTGCCGACAGGATAAGTTTTCGACTGAACTTCTTTTTTTGGTAAATGCGTTTTTCCCTCAAACTAAGTTCCATTTTTTCCAAGGTTTCCTTGGCAAGCTTCTTCGGTACATGAATATTGCTCATAACATTGGTGTATTTACTGCTCATAAATTTTCCTCCAAATCTTTTTTCAGCCGCTTTCTCCCTCTTGATAAAAGGGATTTTACCGTGCCCTCTCTTTTGCCTAAAATTTCTGCCGCCTCCCTTGCGGTGTATTTTTCAAAGCAGCACAGATATATCACGGAGCGGTATTTTTCGGGCAGCTCGGAAAGCATTATTTTCAGCTCCACAGCCGCAGTATCGTCATTATCCTCACTTATTTCCTCAGCGGCTTTTCCGTAGAATTTCAGCCTTCTGTTGCAGGAAATACATCGGTTGACAGCGTTTCGGATAAGCCAATGCTTTAAATGTTCCTCATTTTCGATCGTCTTGTAATTTGCCACCAGCGACAGAAAAACCTCTTGAAAAATATCCTCCGCCTCGCTTTTATTAAGGGTGTGAGTGAGGGCTATTCTGTAAACCATATCGCCATATTTTTTCATAATTTCTCCAAAATCAATATTTTCCGTATTATCACTTCCTTTGCAGATACACTGAAAAGCCTTTCACATATAATACGCATAAAAACCGTCAATAGTTGCAGTGATATTAAAAAATTCGCTGCACACCCTCCGGGGCGCACAGCGAACTCTTAAATCTTATTGAAAATTTACTGAACCTCGTCCAGCGAAGCATTGAACTCCTCGATCATTATATCAACAGCAGGAGCAAGCGACTCTCTGACGCTTGGCCAGTCATGACCGTAGAAAGAAGCACGAATGCCGTATTCACCGCTGTCCAGCATATTGTACATATCCGTGGGGCAGCCCGTATGAATGGAGTACATGGGATTTTCCGCCGTCAGCTCGTTCAGCTTGTGGCGCATTTCCCCCATTTCGTCCGTCCAGCTGTAATCATTTTTCAGCTTGTTATCGCTTATTTCAATAGTGCTCGAATCCATGCTTGCAGCAATGGTGCATTCCATGAACCGTGCAACACCCTCGGGATTCTGTGCGCCCTTGCAGAGCATATATGCCTCAAGTCCCGCAGGGAGATAGTATTTATCCGAATTATCAGCCCTCGGCATGGGAACAAACATTACAGCGTCGGGATTGCCGTAAGAGGCAGTCCATATATCCGCCGCGCCCTCCAGAACGTAAATTCCGCTGATATAGAAAAGCTCCTTGCCCTCACCGATAAACTCGGGGTGAACATTCCAGTTAAAGAGATTTTTATCCAAAACCAGCCCGAACTGGTTAAGATCGTACATAAATGACATTACCTTTTCCAGTCTGTCATCATAAAGGTTGGAAACAAGTCTGCCGTTCTCGAGACTTACCGGGGAAACGCCGCAGGTAAGCATAAGAGGCTTTTCATTGAACCAGCCGTCAAGTCCGTACTGCTCTGCGTCCACATCAACATAATCCAGCAGCATATTCTTGAATGCCGTCCATGTCCATTCATTCTTCTCCAAAAGCGCCGCAGGATCGTCAAAGCCGTGAGCCTCAATGGTGTTGCGGTTGTATATAACAACTTCTCCCGCAGTAGCCTGTGTGGCAATAAGGTAATGATGACCGTTCAGCTCAAACTGATCGTTAAGATCCTTAACACTGCCCCAAAGCTCGTCGGAAAAGTCCACATAATCGTCATAAGCCTCAAACTGACCGTTTGGCACACCCTTGGGGAATGAGTCCAGGTCGCCTCCCGCAATAAAATCAATGCCCGTACCGCCCAGTATGTTGGTGGAAAGATCGGTAAATCTCGCCGCCCATGTAGTAGGTATATACTCTATCTCGCCGTCGTATTTTCTCTCAAAAAGCTCCAGCGAAAGGGATTTAGTATTACCCGCAGTGGTGGCATGGAACGGATCGTAGAACGAGAACCACTTGATAGTCTTATTTTCCAGCTCCACATCTTTAAGAAGATTTGTCACATCTTCAACAGCCGCCTGTTCCTCCTCCGCAAGGGTCTCGGTGTTTATTGCAACGGTTATAGCAGGAGTGGTGCTTTCGGAATAGGTAGTGCCATCGCTGCCCGAACCGTCGGTGCAGGCTGCTAAGGAAGCCGAAAGTGTAACAGCGGAAAGTCCCGCTAAAGCTCGCTTTAATTTCATATTCATAAGTATCATCGTCCTTTCGGAAAAATCGGGCAGTATACTGCGATCATGCCAATGCGGACTCATAAATTTTTCCCATATCCGCACAGCTATTCTTATAGTAATTATACCATAAGTTTGACATAATGTCAACGTTTACATTATATATTTTTACCAAGGATTTATTGGTTATAATGACTAAAACAGCGAAACGCTTGAAAAAAATCAGATACTGTGCTATAATATGAAATATTTCAGTAAATAAAACTTGATACAAACGAGTCAAAAAAGTCAGGAAGTCTTTGCCCAAATGTTGTAAAATGTTTACAGACGGCAAAAAGGAGGTGTACTTATGGATTGGATAAAAAGCTTTCAAGGGTCTATCGACTACATCGAAGAGCATATGACCGAGCCTTTGGAGATCAGCGATATTGCTGCGCAGATGAACATTTCTGCGTTTTATTATCAGAAGATTTTTTCTATTCTCTGCGGATTTCCTCTGGGAGAATATATCCGTAACTGCAGGCTTGCGCTTGCCGGCGGCGAACTGCTTGCTACAGAGGAAAAAATCATTGATATTGCCATGAAATACGGCTATGACAGTCCCGAGGGCTTTACGAGAGCATTTGTAAAATTCCATGGGATAACTCCAAGTGCAGTGCGAAAGGGCGGAAAGGTACGCTCCTTTGCAAAACTTGCCGTTGAAATTTCAGTGAAAGGCGGTAGTATTATGGACTACAAAATCATGAAAAAGGAAGCATTCAGAATTATTGCAACACAGCAGCGGTTTGAGAAAATGGAGGAAATTCAGGGCAGGAAAGACATACCCGAATTCTGGACGGAATGTCACAGCGACGGCACGGTGAAATATCTTACGGAAAACGGCAGAAAGGACGGCGTTCTCGGCAGCAGCGTTGTGGGAATGTGTATGGAGGACTCTACGGTTGTAAAGGATTTTCCATATCTTATCGGTGCAGAGTACGCAGGCGGTGAAGTTCCGGAGGGCTATAAGGTGGTGGATATTCCCGCCGCAGAGTGGGCTGTATTCAAGATAGACTACAGCAGCAGCGAAGAGCTGTCGGAAACTGCGCAGCAGACGTGGCACAGGATCTTTGCAGAATTTTTCCCGTCCTCAAACTACAAGCCTGCGGGCAATTTTGACCTTGAAGTTTACCCAACGGACAGCTATAAGGGCGAGATATGGATATCTGTGGAAAATAAGTAAATCCTACATTTTGGGGGACGTTTGACG
>CAMWLD010000128.1 GCA_947175005.1 uncultured Ruminococcus sp.
TCCTTTTTGCCATACCCTTTTCCTGACTGTCAACAACTCGTACAGCTTCTACTGTTATACCATTTTCTTCTATAAAGTAGTAATAGGTAAATGGTTGATTTAACCTCATTATTATCTTATCAATCGTTTCGGTTGCAGGGCTTGTTTCTGTATCCTGATATTTTTCATATAAACCTTGAAATGCCTTAACCTGCATTTTCCATAATTTCTCCGCGTCATCAACGCCTATTTTATTCAGCTTCATTTTCATATCCTTCTTCAAACTATTCAAATGGGCATATCCATTCAAATATTTATTATTTTATTTAATCCTTCATGATACATATTATCCGACCCTATTGCATATCCTCCGATAACCTGCTCAATAGGATAATATTCATCATTCAGATCTGCTTTTAAAATCGGTATATCTTTATTTGGATAATTATAATATTCCAAGACCTTTAATCCAAATTCTCTGCCGATTTCTTCAGGGCTGTTTTCAAGTAAATATATAAAATCCTTATCTCTGTCAGTAACAGCAGCGTCTCCAAAATCAATTATGCCAACAACATTATTATTTTGAATTATCATATGGTTACAACCCAGATCATTATGACACAGAGCTTTGACATATTTCGTAATTCGTTCATCGTTAAGTATTCTTTTATATAAATTATCTAAATATTCTTTTGATCTGTCGGGTATTTTATCATAGATCATTTTCCTCAAAGCGTCATGATCGCTTTTATAATCTTCCGTTACATTTACAGTCCATTCCGATCCGTCAAAATCGGGTAAAGGTATCGAATGCATTTCTCTTAGAAACAATGCAATATCTTTTGCTAACTTATCTTTTTCATCATCACTCATATTTTTGTAAATTTCGGGGGTCAGTTTATCACCTTTGATCTCCTTATAACCGCAAATACTGTATTCTTCACTGTAATATTCAATCTCGGGTATTTGTAATGTGACTTTATTTTTTATATAGTCCAGTATCTGTATCTCTTTTTTCATATCATTTCTTGCTTCATCATGCTTTGACCGCTTAAATATATATTCATTATTTACAAGATATGCAATACTGTCAAGTCCCTGACCCAAGACGGTAATATGGTGAACTGATAAGTCAAATTCACTTTCAATGATTTCTTTTATATCCATAAGCCGAAGCCTCTCAATCCTAATAACAACTTCTAACCGATTGCACTCATTCCTCGGCGTGACGCCGAAGCCACACGATCAATACTTGTTTTCATTATATCACAAGAGGAAAAAATCGTCAAGAGGCGGATATTCCTTTCTCGGGTCAATATCGAAGCGGTAACTTATTAAAAAGGAACGGACAGTTATTCTTAACAAATAACTGCCCGATAGTATATAAATGTACCGACCCATAAAATAATTTGTATATCGAAAGGGTCTTATAATTCTTTTTACAGCTTTTTAACCGGTCTTATAAATTTCCAGAACCGCTCGGGGTCGTGGTAAAAATAGAACATCCTGCCTTGTGTGGTGTCGAGGCAATAGCCCGACTTTTCATAGTCAAAGGCTCTCATTGCCTCTTCTATCTTCTCTTCGACGGTCATATTCTGAGTCTGAAAATCGAAGGGTCCGTGTTCAAAAACAATATATTCTCCCTCGGGGACGTCCATTATCTGCATCTGCTCGGGCACTTCTCCGCTGTAATCCGCAGGGAGCCTGACGCCGTAGCTTTCTGCCAGCGGGATACCCCAGCTGCAGATTCTGCCTGTAGGTTCGTTGATAAACGCCATGATCTGACCGCTGCCGCTGTTTGCGTCGCTGCCTCCCATATCGTCCAGCTTGCCCTTTATGCTGTCAAGGAGTCCGCAGATCGTATCGTAGTCCTGTCCCAGTATAAGATTTTGCTTTTGCCAAAAATCCCAATAACCTATGCTTTCGTAATTTCTGATGTGCAGATACTTGTGTGCGGGTATTGTCACAAAATATACCTTCACATCTTTTTCGGTGTTTGCCACACTTGTTCCTCCAATACTTACCAAGTAGCAGTCAAAAGGTTTAATTATCGTGCGAAGAACAACAGGTACGGGATTGTCGCGATATTTACTCGGTGTTATGCCGTAGGCGTCCTTAAAAGAATGGGAAAACGCCTCATGACTGGAAAAGCCGTGATCCAGCGCAATATCCAGCAGGCTTTTTGAGGTGTCCCTTACTTCCTTTAAAGCAAAAGCAAGGGTGCGGTGCCGCAGATAATCACGAAAATGCATTCCCGAGATCTCTCGGAATTTACGGGAAATATAAAATTCGGAATATCCCAGCCTGCGGGAAAGATATGAAAGCGTCAATGTCTCATCATCATGCCTTTTGATACATTCATCTATCTCTTCAACGATCGTTTGCACCAAGCTGTACCATTCGCCCATTTTTTATTTCACCTCTTTCCGAACTGCTCTAAGATAATTATACAGTATCGGAAAAGCTTTGTCTTGATTTCGATTGCAAAAATAAAACTATTCGGAAACAAAAGGCAAGCAGAAAACTATTATAATTTTATCCCCTCTCCCTTATCAGCTCCTGCACCTCTGTAATGGGGATTCCCTTTACACTGTGGCTGCCAATATATTCCGAGCAGGTGTAAATGTGTACATCGCAGGATTTGTTGAACCGCTGAAAAACAGTCTGCGTTATCCGGATCTCCGCCACACGCTTTAAGGGGACGGTCACAGTGTGAAACTGATACCCCTTGCAGTATTTGGCGCAAATGCTGTCCTCGGTGATGTTTATGCCGTTGGTGCAGTAGGCGGTCGCCTTGACAAGCAGCAGCCACACCGCAGGTATCTCCCCCATTACCGTTAAAAACGCCACAAGCTCATGCCAGTGAGGGAAATACACAAGCCCCGCAAACCCCAGTCCTATTATCCCGAAAATAAGCAGCACCGGCGGCCATAAAAACCGCCATACATAAGAGGGTCTCGGGCTTATAAAGCTGTCGCACATGGAAAATTCGGGCAGCAGCATTCCCATAGCCCCGCCTTTATTTTTGCCTTTCGGCGGCTTTGCGCTGCAAACCGGCACGAATACGGGAATCTCGTTTTTCCGCTTGCCGTAGCCCGTGCAGTTTACATGGAGACTGGTTATGCCGAACAGCTTCATTACAAGGTTTTGCCGCATATCCGCCATATTTATTTTCTTCGCATTTATGCAATAAATTCTCTTCACCCACAGTCCGCAGGAAATGATAATGCCGCCCCCGCGCCGCCTTGCGGTAAATTTCAGGTAGCGCATTACATTTATTATAAAGCTTAGCAGAAAGCCTATCCCTATCACTATCGAAATGGCAATGCCCGCAGGAGAAATTCCCGCAATTATCCGCCCCGTGAGATTCGCCACAGCGTCCGACAGGTCGTTTACCGCATTCATAAAATCCTGCTGAAGCCTGTCCCCTATAATGTCCGACCCTCCCGAAAGCAGCGTTATAAGCAGCGCCACCCCCGACAGCGCCGAGGAAAACAGCAGGGAAAACAATATCAGCGCCGTTTTTGAAACGCTGTAGCTGCGGTTAAAGCTGCTGTGAATGCCCTTGAATTCCTCGGAAAGACGGTTAAAAAGCTCCGCCCGCTCCGCCTTTGTAATAAGAATGCTGATATCCGCACTTCGGCGGCTGCTCTGTGCAGCGTCGGTGTCTATGTAAATTTTGGAAAGCCCCAGGCTCCTGTAAAAAGGATTCTCCTCCGCCGTGGCAGCACACAGACGGCTGTATTCTATCTCCAAAGAGGTGTGCATAAAAACGCCCTTGTTTACCCGCACAAGCTTTTCCCCTATCTCATACTCGGTGTAATACCAACGAAGCACCGCAGCAGCGATCATTACAGTTACCGTAAGAATGTCCCAGCCTGCACCCTCCGCCCATGTCATCACATCAAAGCGCAGCGCGGCAAGACCTCTTATCAAAGGGATAAGAAGCAGCCAAAAGTTTTTTGATGTATACCCTATCAGGGCGGCAGGGTGCTGGCGTTTCATGGCTTTTTTAATTCCTTTCGTAATTTTACTGATTGTATAATTTAAAAATTAATTCCTGTTTGTAAATACACAATAAGTATAATTGACTAATTAATTTACTATAAGCAATATATTTTTTAAATTAATTACAAAATGTATAATTTTATAAATTAATTCACACAGTATAATTTGTTGGTTAATTAAATTTATAGGATAATTAATTTAACCGAATTAATTGATAAGGCTTGTCAACAAGCTCGTTTGTTATATTGTTTACGCGGTCACCGCTCGGCTGAACACTAAATTCAAGACGAGTAATTTCGTAAAACAATTTTTCAAATTGGCATAATTAATTAAACTTATTGTATAATTATATAATTTTATGCAATTAGTAATTTGTAAAATAATTAACTTATCTTCGGGATATGTTTCACAATTGAATAAAGAATTTTTATACCTTTTGTATAATTAGAATAAATTAAATTCACCAAAAATTAGGATTTGGCTGAAAAATTTTTTGCTTTTTTTGTTTTAGCAAAAACCGCTAAACAAAGGCGTTTTTACGCTAAAATTAATTTGCATTTGGGGGGCGGCTTAACTTTAAGTATTATTTTTGATAAATATACTATTTGTTAGTTAAATTGCTTAAACCGCATAGAATCGGGATTTGAGCAGAAAAATGTTTATACCGTATGTATAATATGTGCTTCACATAAGCGCAGCACATTCTTGCCGCATTCACCGATACAGCAGTTTTTTGCTGTTGGTTTATACTATGTGTATTTTATTTGATAATATTAACAGTATGTAATAAAGCATAAAGGTACATATTCCGTTCATGGGCTTTCCTCAAAAGGGCTGTGTTTCGGCATTTGCATTAAAATATACAGGTGATTATCAACTTTATGTAAATATAATAAAAATAATTACAATTTGTATATTATCAAAAATACCAACAGGCAAAATCTCACAAAACGGCTGTACCAAACGGTTTTAAAACGCAATTGTCAATTAAATTTAAGCTGTTCGTTATCACCTTGGCTGTCGTCAAAGGAGATCTGAGAATATCCCGAAAGCTGCCCCATAATATCCGCAGCCCCGTCCAGCCCCGAATTGTCCTTGTAAATATAGTCGGCAGCGCCCTCGGAAGTCCTCTCCACGGCAAAGCGCTTGGTAGCCCTTGCATGAGCGCTGATTGCGGCATTGCCTGCAATTCCGTCACTGCGGAACATTTTCATAATTTCGGCGCAGTCCTTTTCGGAAAGGAACATAAATACCAGCCGTCCCCCCAGGGCATTCACCGAAACAAAGTTAAAGCAGGTGATCCGCGAAAGGGGCAGGGAGATCCTTGAAACGTGCTGCACCGCCGACAGCTTCATAATACGGAATGTCCGTGAAAATATCCCCGAATAAGAAATTATTTCCTTTTCGTTCACCACAAATTTAAAGGACTTATACCACATAGGCAGCAATATCACAATAAAGATCACATAAAGCGCCGCCACAATTATCATAATTGCCGAGACCACCTTGGCGGAAAACGGCATTACAGGCTCTGCGGGCGCAGTTATGGGCAGCCCCGAGATCTCGTTGATATACGGCCCGAAGCGGTCGACAAGATAAAGCCGCAGCACATTAAGGGCGATCATCGCCCCGATAGTTATGAGGAAAGCCGCCGCCGACAGGAAAACCCTGCCCTTGGGAGCGGAATAATATGTTTTCGACTTTATGATGATCACCTGCCCGCAGTACTTATTTTGCTATGCCGGCCGACAAACGGTCGGCGTCCCATTGGCAGCATTTTTGTATGCATGATTTTGCATACATTTTTTGCATATTGCCGCCTGTTTGGGTCAAACTTATCTATTATAAAGTATAACATAATTTTCCTGATTTGGCAAGAGGAATTTTGGCGAAAAAGGCTTATTAACAAAATTTTAAATAATCAAATCGTATCGTCCATTTTCAAACCGTATAAATTTGTTGCGAATTTGTTAACAAGCTAAAAATTCTTGTTTCTTGCCTTTTGAAACTCTTGCTTCTTGTAACCAAATCGTGGCTAAAAAGTGCTTAAAATTATTAAATTTGTGGAAAATGTGCAAGGGAGGCGTGAATTTTTCCAAAAAATTTGTTATAATAATAGTTGTAGTGCGTTTTGAATTGTGCTATAATAATATCATGCAAAAAATCCCATAATAAGAAATTGGAGGAAAACAAAAATGAAAAAGAAGATTTTTGCAGCTCTTGCTGTTTCTGCAATGGCTATTTCCATGATGAGCGTTTCTGCTTTTGCAGCAGGCGCAGGAGAGGACACTGACGTTATCGAGGATACCGAGATTGAGATCATCGAGGATACCGAGATCGAGGTTACCGAGCCCGAGGTTGTTGAGACTGTTGTTACTGTAACAGAAGCTCCCGCACCTGTACAGGAAGCTCCCTCTCCCAAGACCGGCAACGCTCCCGTTGCTATGGCAGTTATTCCTGTAGCTATCGCTGCTGCAGCTGTTGTTGCTAAGAAGCACAGCAAGTAAGCCATACTCTTCAAGCGCTGAAAAACCGCTTTCCGATTTTTTCGGGAAGCGGCTTTTTTTCGGTTCGTCTTGTTTGCTCAAACGCCACGGGGCTGTGATTCCCCTCATGCGCCGGGGAAATGGCTTTGTTCCTCTCAAACGCCGGGAGTGGCTTTGTCCCCTACCATGCCATGAACCAGCTTTGTTCCCATGCCACGCCAGGGCTGCTTTGTGTTGATGTAAATGA
>CAMWLD010000129.1 GCA_947175005.1 uncultured Ruminococcus sp.
CACGTTCAAAACCTACACCTCCCCGCCTCACATATCTCGGCTGAATAAGTCCATTTGTTTTAATACTTGCCGCCAGATCCTCCAGTTCCTCGCTGTCAAATATCCGTCTTGGCTGATTTGGGTTGGGGTAAATCCTGTCCATATCTATTTCAATAACTTTCCCCACCGTTTTTTCATTTAAAATTGCCGAGCTTATTGCGTCAAATATTTTAAGCTTTGAAGCCGCCATAATATCAACCTTTCTTTGTTTATTTTTATCTCTGATATTATTTTAGCTTAAATTATTCTCAAAATAAAGATAAAAATTTCGGGAATTTACGGACAAACCATTTAAAGTTCTCCGCAAATTCCCTTTTTCAATTCTTTTTTTTCATAATTTGTCCGCTGTTTCGGGGATATTTTGTCGGACAGGCTGACATTTTTCTTATTATCCCTGCCGCCCTTTTGTCCCCGCAGGGCAGAGAATATTGAATTATTTCTTCTATCTCTCCGCCAAGATTCTTTATTATTTCTTCCCCTTCCATGAGGTTTTCGTTAGGACCTTTCAAAGCTATAAACCTGCCTCCGACCTTTACAAAGGGCAGGCAGTATTCCGCCAACACAGGCATTGCCGCCACAGCCCTTGCAACAGCAATATCATATTTTTCTCTGTATTCCTCTTTTCTACCCATTTCCTCTGCCCTGCCGTGAACACATTCCGCAGCCTCTGTTTCGGCCGAAACCTCTTTAAGAAAATTTACGCGCTTATTCAGACTGTCCAGCAGCGTCACATCAAGATCGTTTCTGTAAATTTTCATAACAAGCCCGGGAAATCCCGCACCCGTACCTACATCAATGACCCTTGCGCCCTCTTCTATATCGCTCATTCTAAAAATCAGCAAGCTGTCAAGAAAATGCTTTTCGGAAATTTCATTTGCCTCTGTTATCCCCGTAAGGTTCATCACCTTATTTTTTTCCACAAGCATTCGGGCATATTTATCCAGTTTATCAAAGCACTCCTTTGAAAGCTTCAATCCCTTTTCCTCAAATATCCCCTCTGTGAATTTGTAGTCTAACATTTTCGTTCTCCTTTTTCAACAACTCAAATCAGGATTCAGGATTGTTGAAAACTATCATTTTTCATTTTTGACAGCCATATAATAAGCACGCTCACATCTGCGGGAGATACGCCCGAAATTCTCCCTGCCTGTCCGATATTTTCCGGCTTTACCCTGTTCAGCTTTTCAATAGCCTCTAAGGAAAGTCCGCCGATCTTACCGTAATCCACATCACCGGGCAGCTTTTTTTCTTCCAGTTTCCGAACGTGCTCTATTTCCATAAGCTGACGGGAAATATATCCCTCATACTCTATCCGCAGACTTGCCTGTTCCTTTACCTCATAGCTAAGCTCCTGCCTGTCCTTGTCAAATGGAATAAGATCGTCATAGCTTATTTGAGGACGCTTTATAAGCTCCGCTATTTTCACTCCCCCGCTTATTGCCGCCGTCCCCTTTGAAATAAGCATTTCATTAAGTCCCTCGCTCGGCGGCAGCGTAGTGCTTTTCAGCCTCTTTACTTCCCTTTCTATCTGATCCTGCTTAATTAAGAAACTCTCATAACGTTCCCTGCCTATAAGCCCGATCTTGTAACCTATAGGGGTCAACCGTTCGTCCGCATTGTCCTGCCGCAGAATAAGCCTGTATTCGCTTCGGCTGGTCATCATACGATAAGGATCGCTGCAACCTTTCACCACAAGATCGTCTATAAGCGTACCAATGTATGAGGACGAACGGGAAAGCACGATCTGATCCTCACCCTTTACGGAAAGCGCAGCATTTATACCCGCAACCAAGCCCTGCGCCGCCGCCTCTTCATAACCCGATGTCCCATTAAACTGCCCTGCACCGTAAAGCCCCTTGACCGCCTTAAATTCCAACGTTGCCCTCATTTCCAAAGGATCGCAGCAGTCGTATTCAATAGCATATGCGCTTCGCATTACCTCCGCATTTTCAAGTCCCTCAATAGTGCGCAGAAATTTTATCTGTACATCCTCGGGAAGTGATGAGGACATTCCCTGCAAATAATATTCGTCCGTCCCCAACCCCATAGGTTCAACAAAAAGCTGGTGTCGCTCACGGTCGGGAAATCTCATAATTTTATCCTCGATCGACGGACAATATCTCGGACCTACTCCGCTTATCCTCCCCGAATACAGCGGCGAACGATGAATATTTTCCCTTATTACCCTGTGAGTTTCTTCATTTGTATGAGCCATGTAACAGGAAACTATATTTTTCATGCCTTTTCTGTCGGTTTCAAAAGAAAAAGGCTGAATATCCTCATCACCCTGCTGTTCCGTCATTTTAGAAAAATCAATGCTTCTCTTGTGAACTCTGCATGGCGTTCCCGTCTTGAATCGCCTTACTGTAAGCCCGATCTTTCTCAAATTCTCCGAAAGCAGATTTGCAGGCAACGTAGAATCGGGACCGCTTTCAAAAAAAACCTGCCCTATATGTATAACACCTTTAAGGTAAGTCCCCGTAGAAATTATAACCTTTTTAACATTATAAACCGCCCCCAGTGAAGTAACAACACTTTTTACGCAGCCGTCCTCCACTTTTATATTCGCAATTTCCCCCTGCTTTATATCCAGATTTTCCTGCCTCTCGCAAACCTTTTTCATATATTCATGATACCTTACTCTGTCCGCCTGAACGCGTAAACTGTGTACAGCAGGGCCTTTTCCCCTGTTGAGCATTCTGCTTTGAATATAGCAAGCATCCGCAGCCTTACCCATTTCGCCGCCAAGCGCGTCAATTTCTCTTACCAGATGTCCCTTTGCGGTCCCTCCGATAGAAGGGTTGCAGGGCATATTTGCTATTCCGTCCAGACTGATCGTAAAAAGCGCAGTCCTTGCTCCAAGACGTGCCGCTGCCAAAGCAGCCTCTACACCCGCATGACCTGCCCCCACAACAGCAACATCATATTCACCCATAAAATAATTTTCCATACTATCCACCTCGGGCGGCATCTGCCGCAGCTGATTTGTTCCACGTGGAACATTTCTGAATATTCTTGATTTTATTTACCTACACAAAAATGTGAAAACACCTCATTAACAACAGCCTCGCTTACCCTTTCTCCCGTAAGCTCCAGTAAACTGTTCAAAGCGTCGTCCAATACCACATTTACAGCGTCCAATGTAACTCCGCTTTTCAACGCTTCCAATGCCTCTTCAACAAACCCTGCCGCCCTGTCAAGGCAAATTTTTTGCCTTTCATTTACCGTAATATCATCATAGACGCTTTCATTTTTCAAAAAAAGTTCATTCAATATACGCTGTAAATCATCAAGTCCCTCCCCTTTTTCCGCAGAAATATCTATAACATTTTCAAATTTATCCTCAATATATTTCCTGTCAATTTTCCCCTCTTTGTCCGACTTGTTAATGCAAGCAATCATTTTCACATTCCGAAGCTCGCCGCACATTTTGGTAAGCCGCATATCATCATCATCAAGTGCCTCCCCGTTATCAAAAACCGCTATAATAAGATCGGCATTTTTTATTTTTTCCTCCGCCCTTTTAATGCCTATACCCTCAATAATATCCTCCGAACCCCTTAATCCCGCAGTGTCCGAAAGCCGCAAAACAATATCACCCAACCGCACACTTTCTTCAACAATATCCCTTGTCGTACCCGCAATATCCGTCACAATACTTTTTTCATACCCCGCCAGTAAATTCATCAGCGTGCTCTTCCCCACATTGGGTTTCCCTGCAATTACAGTTTCTATCCCCGCTTTAAGTATCCTCGTGTTATCATAAACCGACGATATTTTCCGAAGCTCTCCCGAAATTTCAGTAAGCTCACATATCAGCCCCTCTTCGCCGATCTCTGGAATATCCTCCTCCGGGTAATCCACCCATGCCCCTATCTGTCCCAAAATTTTAACAAGCCTGTCGGAATAAACTTTTATTCTCTTAAATAAAGCACCCTCTCTAACACTTCTTGTCCGCCTGTAAATAGCATTTCCCTCCGCAGAAATAATATCCATTACCGATTCTGCCTGAGTAAGAGACATTTTGCCGTTTATATAAGCTCTTTTTGTAAACTCTCCCGCCTCCGCAGGATACGACCCCTCTTCCAAAATCCGCCGCAATATTTTTTCCGTAATATATATTCCCCCATGACAGGATATTTCAACTACATCTTCCCCCGTATAAGATCTTGGTGCACGGTAAACCGTAACGACCCCATCGTCCATTCTGCCGCCATTTTCATCAACAATATTTCCGTAAGCGCAGGAATACCCCTCCATTTCCGACGGCATACCCTTTCGGGAAATACACACAAAAACCCTATCCGCAATCTTAAATGCATTTTCACCGGAAATTCTTATAACACCGATTCCTCCCGCAGCCCTCGGCGTAGAAATTGCAGCAATGGTTTTATCCTCATAAATCATAATGATCCTGCCTTTGCTATGATCTTTTTATACAAATGTTCCACGTGGAACATTTTCATATACTAATTGCTATAGCAAAATAGCCATGAGCCGTCCCAAAAAATATACATATATGATTTTTTGGGACAGCAGTGCTGATTAATCAGCTGTATATTATGCAGCAGCGGTTTGTATACAATCAAAGGCAAGAGGACATAATTTCCTCTTGCCTCCGATTGTCAAAAAATTATTTTATCAGAAATCAATCTTATCATAAAGTCCGCTTTCAGTCATGCTGTCCTCGGGCTTGGGCTTCTTGTAGTCCTTTTCAAATGAGGTTTTCATCAGATCCATTGAAGAACGGCGCTCAATTTTTCTGTCGCCCCTCCTGTCATTTCTCCTGTCCGACCCTCTGTCACGCTTGTCATAACCGCCTTTTCTTTCGGGTCTGCCGCTGACAGAGGAAATTACAACCTTTCTGTAGGGCTCTTCTCCCGAGCTTTTTGAGGTAACACCCTCTATCTCGCTTACAGCCGCATGAATTATACGTCTTTCATATGGATTCATAGGTTCTAATGTTTTGGTTCTCCCCGTGCGCAAAACCATCTTTGCAATTTTTCTTGCAAGATCCTCCAAAGCCTCCTTGCGCCGCTCACGGTAGCCGCAGCAGTCAAGAGTTATCCTGTAGTATTCCTTGTCGCTTTTGTTTGCAGCCATTCCGGCAAGATACTGCAGTGAATCAAGGGTCTCCCCGCGTCTGCCTATAACAGCCCCCGTGGTGTCTCCCTCAATATCAATAAGCGCTCCGTCGTCGCTTTCGGTTATTTTAAGCTCTGCGTCAATGTCCATACAAGCCAAAATATTCTTGATATATTCCGTAGCGATCTCCGCCTTTGAGGGATCGTATTCCGCCGCTACAACTGCGTTCTTTTTTCCTATTCCGAGAATTCCTTTTTTCTCTTCTTCAATTACGGTAAACTCTATTTTTTCGGGACTTGTCTTAAAAAATTCCGCCGCCATGGCCTTAGCCTCTTCAACGGTATTAGCGGTAAATTCCTTTCTCATACGGATAACATCCTTTCTATTATAGATTCAGCGCCACCAGCCGCTGCCTGATTCAAAAGTATCTGAAGCAATATGATAACTGTTTATCAGTCCTCATCCTCTTTATAAACTCCGCCGTATTTTTCCGCCTGGCGGCGTCTTGCCTCTGCAATGATCTTTCTTTCGTATTCTTTCATCTGGGAATTGCTGAGCTTTACTTCCCCATCGGAATCGTCATCGGAAATTCCCGCTGTAGAAATACGCCTGTTGCTTGTATTATTTGCTTCATTCTGCTGTCTTAACTGCTCTTGAAGCATTTCATTATATTTTGCCATAAATCCCGAACGCTTCTTATTTTTATTCTTCTGTTTATCTCTTTCGACAAGCTTCTGAACATATTCGGGAGTGTAAATTTTATTAAGAACTATCGTCTGAATAATTCCCACCAAAGCCGAGCAGGTCCAGTAAAAGCTTATGCCCGCAGGAAGAGAAAAATACAGAGGAACGTAAATTATAGGCAGAATATAGAACATCATATTCATACTGCCCATTTGCGCCGCCGCCTCGGGGTTAAGCTTTTTCTGCTTGCGGTTGTTGTAGAATGTGGTGCATATCTGAACAAGTCCCGATAACAAAGGGATTATCAGCAGACCCACAGAAGCTGCAGTCCAAACGTGACCCTCCTGGAAAACAATGTTTGGCGAAACCCCAAGATCAATAAATCCAAAAAGCATATTGTCAAAATCCAATATCTTCTGAACCACATCAGCGCCAATGCCGCTGTCTCTGAACAAATCGGGATTTTCCTTTACCGACTGTAAAATAAACAGCTCAGGACGGGAATTAAAGCTGTTATTCCCCTCAAACAAAGGAGCAGCTATCGCTTTAAGCGCCTCCATAGTGTCCTTGCCTATCCTCACCACATGGGTCAAAGGCTTGTACACCACGTCTATCATACCAAAAAGCACAAACATCTGCAAAAACATGGGCAGACAGGACGACATTGGGTTAATGTTCTCCTCTGCATAAAGCTTCATCTGCTCCTCTTGCAGCTTTGTGGGATTATTGGCATATTTTTTCTTCAGACTTTCCAGCTTAGGTGCAAACGCTGCATTTGCCGCCACCATTTTCTGCTGTTTTACCGACAAAGGAAACAGCAAAATCCTCATAATTACCGTAAATATGGCTATCGCAATACCGTAATTTTTAACCAGTGAATATAC
>CAMWLD010000130.1 GCA_947175005.1 uncultured Ruminococcus sp.
TCAAGGTATTTGACGACCGCATTAACCCCAAGAGCCTTATGCGCAACTACAGCGGCGGCGGAAAGGCTTCTGCAAAGCCGTCACAGGCGGATATTGACGCGGCTTTTGCCAAAATGGGAAAGACTACCGATTCGGATAAGAAGATAGACTGCAAGGGCTGCGGATATGCAAGCTGCGAAATGATGGCCGAGGCTGTGGCAGCAGGCAGGAACATTCCCCAAAGCTGCGTAAGGTGTTCGGGCGGGGCTGCTGCTGCACCTACGGTAACTGCGGGTGCGGCTGCAAAGGATAACAGCAAGGCTTTGGCTATTGCGGAAAAGGTCAGCGGCTTTGCCACAAACCTGTTGGCGGATATTGAGAATATTTACGCAAGCCTGCACAATATAGATTCCTCAAATCAGAAATCCGCTTCAATGTCTGGTATAGTTGTGGATATACTTTCAAAGGTAGTGGGCTTCTGCTCGTCGGCGGAAAGCATTGACGCGGACAATCTGCCGCTGCTGGTTTCTACCTTGGAAAAGCTTCAGACGGCTGTTTCGACCCTTAACAGCAACATAAGCGAGTGCGCGGCAGGGTCGTCCACCATAAGGGAGGCAATGCAGGCGGTTGCGGACGCCACTACCGAGCTTAACGCTATGGCAAGCGATATGACGGCGGCCCTTGCAAATAACTGATGATTTGTATTATAGGCGATACTCACGGCGATTACAGCAGATTTTCCCACAAAAAGATAAAGGCTCTCGGAAAGGGTGATTTCCTCATAATCTGTGGGGACTTCGGCTTTGTGTGGGACGGGTCTGCAAAGGAACGTCAGGTGCTCAAAAAAATAGGCGCAAAGCGGTACACCACGCTGTTTCTTACGGGCAGCCACGATAATTATGAGCTTTTGGAGAATTACCCTGAGGAATACTACTTAGGGGGCAAGGCAAGGAATATCTGCGGCAGGCTGTATATGCTGTCCTCGGGAAGTATATTTAATTTGGACTGTAAAAGTGTGTTCGTCTTTGGTGGCGGACAGGCGGCGGATATTGACGAGGGTTTTGAAAACGACCGGTGGTGGGAGCAGGAGCTGCCGGACGAAAGCCATATAGATGAGGGCAAGGCGGCGCTTCAGAGGGCTGGGAACAGGGTAGATTACATCTGCACCCATGAACCGCCTGCCTCCATTGCGGAGTTTCTGCAAATGCATGGGACGGTTTCTCCCGATAGCGCGGTAGTGCCCCAGAATCGCCTTAATATTTTCTTTGACGGCTTAAAGGGCGAGGTGGATTTCAAAATGTGGTTTTTCGGCAAGCTGCACAGGAACAAGCTTGTGCCCCCTCGTTACCATGCTGTGTTTGATGAGCCGTATATAATTGAGTAAAGGATCAGTAAAAATGGATTACAGCGTCAAAGCAGGAGATATTATTTTATCCGAAGAGCATTTCTCTCTTGACGAGACTCTTGACTGTGGTCAGGCGTTTCGCTGGGAGAGCGTGCCGTCGGATTTTTTTCGTACTTATAAGGGATATTACAAGAATTATCCGTTGACAATTTCCGAGACCCAAAAGGGAAAGTTTATTCTTCATAATACCACTGAGGCGGATTTTCTGAATATCTGGAAGGATTATTTTGATCTGGACACCGATTACGGAGAGCTTAAAAGGCGGTTTTCGGAGGACGAAACATTAGCCGCTGCCTGCGCTTATGCAGGGGGGATACATCTGCTGCGGCAGGACGCAGAGGAGTGTCTTATTTCCTTTATAATTTCACAGAACAACAATATCCCCAGAATCAAGGGGATAATCGGCAGGCTTTGCGAAATGTACGGAGGATTTCCCGATTTTAAGCGGCTTGAGGGTGTTACGGCGGAGGAGCTTGCGCCATTGCGTGCGGGATTCCGTGCGGGGTATCTGGAGGACTGTGCAAAAAAGGTAAATTCGGGAGAAATTAACCTTGAAAAGATACGTGAAATGCCCGCAGAGGCAGGGGCAAAGGAGCTTATGAAGATAAAGGGGGTAGGCCCAAAGGTTGCCATGTGTGCGCTGCTTTTCGGAATGTACAAGACGGCGGCGTATCCGGTTGATGTGTGGATAAAGCGGGTAAATGAGCGGTATTACCCGAACGGGCTGCCCGACTGTGTTAAGGGGGTGCAGGGGATAGCCCAGCAGTATCTTTTTCACTATATACGCACGGGTGCGCCAAAAGAAAGCAAGGTGTAAAAATGGCAGTAACAGCGCCCGATGAGGATATAAGAGGGCAAGACCCTGCAAGGGGGCGTGTGGAAATGCTCGACCTGCTGCGGGGCGGCAGTATGATACTGGTGGTTATTTACCATATTCTCTATGATCTGAAATTTATTTACAGGCTTGATATTCCACGGGTTCTTATACCCGGGCAGCCGGAGATCGAGGCGGTGCATATCTGCTTTTTGTGGGTGCTTTTCGGGGTGTCGGGGATATGCTCGGGCTTTTCCCGGAACAGCCTTAAAAGAGGCGCTGCGCTGTACATTCTTGGGTTCGGGATAACAATGGTGACGGCGTTTTTTATGCCTGAGGAGCTTATTGTTTTCGGAGTTATCAGCTGCTTCGGGGCGTGTATGTGCATAACGAGCCTTTTGCAGCCGGTTCTTGACAAGATTCCTTGGCAGGGAAGGCTTATCGGTGCGGTCGTGCTGTGGTTCATTCTTCGCAGTTTCCACAGGGGCGGAGAGATAGACCTTATTTTTACAAGATTTACTTTGGTCTTGCCAGAATGCGATTTTCTTTATTCTATCGGCATTAAGGGTGCTAATTTCAGAAGCTCGGATTATTTTCCGCTTGTGCCTTATCTGTTTATGTTTCTGGCGGGGAACGCTCTTTACAAGCCTGTAAGCGAGAGGCGTTTGCCCGGGTGGTTTTACAAAGTAAAATCGGGATTTGCGGGATTTATCGGCAGGCATACGCTGGCTATTTATGTTATTCATCAGCCGATAATTTTGCTTGTTTTGGGGATTTTATTTGGTGCATAAATTTGTAAGATTGGAGGATATGGACACATGAGTTCTTTAAATGTTCGCAGAGGAAAATATGGATTGTATAACGGCAAATTATATCGGATTTTGTCGAAAAGCATTTCTTCAAAATCCGATACTATAGAGATATGTTCCACAGATGAGCAAGATTTAAAAAATGGATTTATAAACAATGATTCCGAATTTATTACAAAAAAATATGGCTTTACATGTACAAAAGAAGTCCCTAAAAGTGAAATAACAGAAGCGTATGAAATAAGAACACATGCAATCTATAAGGGTGAAACATTGGATATTATCGGCGGCAGACCCGGTTTTCTGACATTATCTACACAATACAGAATTCCTCACAATGCCAGCAGAGAAGACGAAGCATACCGAAAGGAACTTATAAAAAAGGGGTTTCAAAGGGGTATGACGGAAATTGACGGTTCATATTGGGATATTATAGTTCCAATTGATGACCCCGGTATTGAACTGATAGAAGAGAGAAAAGAACTTGACATAAATAAACTGTGATTTTATATTTTCGGAAAATTATAAAAAAATTAAAAAAAACTCTTGACAAATCCTTCCGGATATGGTAAAATATATATTGTCGGAAAGAAAGCAAGTCATTTCTTGCTTCTTGCCTCTGATTTTCTGTGAGATAAATGAACAGCGTCAAGAGAACTAAAGAAACACAAGAGAACTAAAAACACAAAGCAAAGTAACTTCTAACCGCAGATGTAGTACAATGGTTCGTGCGTCGGCTTCCCAAGCCGAAAATGCGGGTTCGATTCCCGTCATCTGCTCCAATTGTTTCCGACATCAGTCGGAAATTTTCTTATAAAGGGATAATTTTATAATTTTGAAATGCTGTGACGGAAACCAAACGCTGCGGCAACCGTTTTTCAGAGAGCCTCCGGTCGGTGGGAGGGGGCAGCGGAGCAGCGGAGCTACATTCCCGAGCAGACTGTCTGAAATTTACAGTAGGGCAGTTCGGAGTGAAACACGTTAAAGTTTCGTAAAAGGTATTCGCAATGGCAATATGTCAATATTGGCAATAATATTGCGGCATAGTATTGCCATTGTCTGCGGATATAAACCGAGGTGGTACAGCGGTTATTCGCCCTCCATATCTGCAATATGCAGGTAGTGGAGGGCTTTTTGTTTTTAAGGAGGCAGCATTATGAGGGATATGGCGGATATTATGGAGAAATTGAAAAAAAGTACAATTTTCATGAATCTTGATTTTGAGAAAGATGCCGGCGAAGTCTGCTGTTCAAAATACGGCGGACGTCCTGCTGTCCCGCAGGGGTTTGAATGGCCTTATTACGAGGGGAGCGCTATTGGCAGCGACTCTGTTGAAAAGTTCCCTCTTTCATTTATTGCACAGTTAAACTGCTCCGATTTTGCAGATATGGACAATGAAAAAATTTTGCCGTCAAAAGGGATCCTCAGCTTTTTCTACGAGTGCGATACTCAAAAATGGGGGTTTGACCCCAAAGACAGGGGCTGTGCAAGGGTATATTATTTTGAGGATATCTCGCAGCTTTCCCTTATGGATTTTCCTGATGATCTGAAGGAGGATTTCCGTTTTGCAGAGGCTGCAATAGAGTATGAGCCTTCGGACGATTACCCGGAATGCCCGGATTATGATCCGGAGCTGTCAGATGATGTGTATGACGAATATGAGAAAATTTACGAAGAATTTTACAACAAGCACGGCGATTTTCGCTGCAAACTGCTGGGGTATCCCGATACTATACAGGGAGATTTTTTCCTTGAATGCGAACAGGTAGCCGAGAGAGGAATATATACCGGCAGTGGACCTACCGAAATAACAGAAGAAATGAAAAATGCTGCCGAGGACTGGATCATGATCATGCAAATGGACACTGTTGATAATGATAAAGAGGTTATGATGTTCGGCGACTGCGGCAGGATATACTATTGTATCAGAAAGCAGGATCTGAAAGAGCGCAGATTTGATAAAATATGGCTGATATTGCAGTGCTGCTGATGATCATGGCTTTTTAATTCGGAAGTAATTCCTGGCATACAGTGAACGGAGGCGGTTTTATGCTTGAAAAAATGGACGAGTTTTTTGAAAAGCGGCTGTCGGGATATGACGAGCATATGCTGACCGAAATAGAGGGGGCAGGGGAATTTTACAGGTTTACTGCGGAGCAGCTGCCGAAAAATGCGGAGTGCCGCTTGCTTGACCTTGGCTGCGGGACGGGGCTGGAACTAGGGGAATATTTTAAGATAAATCCCACGGCGCAGGTCACTGCCATAGATCTGTCAGCGGCTATGCTGGGAGCAATGACGAAAAAATTTCCCAATAAAAATATCCGGACCGTGCACGGGTCGTATTTTGATGTTCCTTTTGGAAATGAACGGTATGACGGGGCGGTGTCGGTGGAATCCCTGCACCATTTTACCGCCGGTATGAAAGAGAGCCTTTATAAAAAGCTTTTTAGTGCATTAAAGGACGGGGGATATTTTATTCTGACGGATTATTTTGCAGAGTCGGAGGAGCTTGAAAGGGAATACCGTGAAAATTATGAGCAGCTTAAACGGCAGCAGGGAATTGCAGATAATGAGTTTTATCATTATGACACGCCTCTGACAAAGGAGCATGAAAGGGATATATTAAAACATGCGGGCTTTTCCGATGTTCGGATTCTGAAAGGCTGGGGGGCAACTTATACTATAAAGGCAATGAAAGGGGAGAGATAAAATGTACAAAGGCAGGGCGCAGTTTATCATAGTTCGTGAGGGGAAAATACTTATGGCAAGGCACTGTGTGGACGGTGAGGAATATTACTGCTTGCCCGGGGGAGGCATTGAACCGGGGGAAACACCGGAGGAGACGGCTTTGCGTGAACTGAAAGAGGAATGCAGAGTCGACGGGAAAATAGTCAAAAAACTGGGAGAATTTTCCGATGTCACGGATAACGGCAGGATATACTATAACTATCAGATAGATATAGGCGACAGTGAACCTGCTCTTGGGGTTGACCCGGACGTAGAGGGAGAGCCTAAGCTTGTGGGTCTTTGCTGGCTTGAATTTGATAAAATGAGCGAGAAAAACAGGGCTTTTCTGTGGTCGGCGGGGATAATTGCCATAAAGGAATTTTTCGATGAGCTGCAAAGGTACAGCGATGATGATGTAAGTTATCCGAAAAAGGTGGAAATGTAGTGAACAAATGGTATGATGAGGACTGCGAATTTGAAATTGAGGTTATAGGCGTTTCCCACGACGGCAGGACAGAGGGGCACTGTCGGAACGGGGACGAGGTGGGAGATGTTTACCGCTGCACATATGACTGTCCCGTGAACAGTGAGGGCAGGGGATTTTGCTCTAAAAGTATGCTGCTGCTTTTTCCTATGCTTGAAACCGTGCGGGGCGGAGGAGACCTTAGAAATATCGGGGGATTTTCACCGAGCGGTAATGTTCCCGATTCGCCTTATGTAAAGGAGTTTGTATGTCCGGACGGAGTTGTGACGTTTCGTTTGACGGCGAAGAATACCGGGGAGGAAAATTTCCACAGGGGTGGGTTTTATAGAGAATAGGAAAAGAGGGAAATTAATAAAATGACATTCAATGAAATAACACTTTGTTTTGATATGTACGGTTGTCCCAACCGCTGTAAGCATTGCTGGCTGGGGGTCACACCCAACGGTAATATGCC
>CAMWLD010000131.1 GCA_947175005.1 uncultured Ruminococcus sp.
CGTAACGGGCGTATTGGAGCAGAATCAAAACCAGGGACGTCGGGAGGAAATATTTGATAACCAAACTCGGAAATTTTTGCAGGCGTGGAAGGACAACGGCATTGACGGCACTTTACAGATCTTTGCAATGAAAAACTGCACTGCCGTTACATGGACAATGGAGACGAATTTTGAGCCTAAAGTGCCTGTCCGGCTGTGTTGATCGGAAGTATGCAAAAAAGCCCATTCCCTGCAAAAGCAGGCAGCCTTATTCCCATAACTTACAGCTTGAAATTTCCCAAAATGCGTGTTATAATATAATTAATCCCAAAGAAAAAAGCGCTTAAAAAGGGAAATAAATAAAGGAGGCTATCAATATGTGCGGTTTTAATTTCTGCAATCTTTCCAATCTTATTGAAATGCTCAAAAATTGCTTCGGCTGCTTCGGCTGCAACAAGTAATGTTACATAGTATAGTGTAACTTTTAAAAATTTCACCGCCGCACTTTTCCTTTACGGAGAAGTGCGGCGGGCTTTTAGATACAAAAGGCAAGATGCTTGATTTTTTGCCCCGATCGTCCTTGAAATATTTTGAAAATTTTGTATTTTTTGACTTTTCCGATCTGCACAAAAATATTCCTGAAAATTATCCTTAAATAAATATACCGTACATTTGCAAACTTATATAAAAAAGCGGTTGACTTTATTGAAATAATTTGTTATAATAGGAATATATGAATGTTTATGCAAGAAATTTTTAAGTGTGAGGGATATATTATGTCTGAAAAATTAAAAAAATTTGCCGTTGCGCTGGCGGCTATGGTCACCTTTTTCGCAGGCACCGTTACAGCGGGTGCAGTGGATTCACCCTGGGCTAAACCGGCAGAGAAAAATACTGCGGCTGCGGATACGGCCGTGACAAGCGCTGTTTCCGAAGAATCGGGAATACATTTTTCCCGTAAAAGCGTGGAAATGAATGCGGGGGAAAAGGTCTCCATAAGGCTTGCGGGGGCAGAGGGAACGGTCAAATGGACGGTTTCCGACAAGAATGTTTTCACCTATTCGGGGGGCGTTATTACCGCTAAGGGGGCGGGCAAAGGCACGCTGACTGCCGAGTATGAGGGCAAAAAGTATAAGTGCACCGTTACCGTCAGCGAAAAGATCGACGGCTTCGGGGCTGATGTATACAGTCTCAAGCTGAAAAAGGGCGGCAGCGGCACTGTCAGGATAAACACTGCGGGCAAGCAGGTAACGGTCATGGTCGATAATGCCAACATTTGCAGCATTAAGTGCTCCTCTGTTATTGACGGATACTTTGACCTTACGGTGAATGCCAAGGCAAAGGGCAGCTGCAATATCGTGGTTTACGATGTGAACAACAAAAAGGATAAATTTACCGTAAAGCTGACGGTTTCGGGACAGGCATCAAGCTCCGATAAAACGTCGGCCGACAAATCTTCCGCCGATAAAAACAAGACCGTCGGCGCTCGCATGGGCTCACAGACGCAGCAGGAAACGGAAGCTGCCGACAATGCTGACAATGCCGACAGTGCTGTCAGCGCGGATTTTATTGATGAGGTTATAAGGCTTTGCAATGAGGAAAGGGAATCCGCAGGGCTTACGCCTTTGAAAAAAAGCGATTCGCTGACAGATTCTGCGGCAGTGCGCGCAGGTGAGCTGCCCCAAAAATTTTCCCACACACGCCCCGACGGCAGCAGCTGTTTCACTGTACTTACCGAAAAGGGCAAGACCTATGGAGAAAACATAGCCGCGGGTCATGTAAACCCCGAGCAGGTAGTTGAAGGCTGGATGAATTCTCCGGGACACAGGGCGAATATTCTTGATCCCGATTTTACCGAGATCGGCGTCGGTTATAACGAAAGCGGCAATTACTGGGTACAGCTTTTCCTCGGATAACGGGATATTGATCGCAGAAATAAAACTCCAACAAGTAAATTATGTCAATCATTATTATTGACCCTCGGAGGGAATATGCAAAATGCTAAGGATCGGAAGTATGTCCAAAAAAGAAAAGAAAGAGCTTGCAGGACTGGCGCTGTGGCTTATTGCGGGGATGGCCATGATAATTATGGGGATCTCTGCGGTGTTAAACCGTGACAAGGCCATATCTGCGGTATCGAATGTGCTTGGGATATGCGCTCTTATAACGGGACTTATCACACTGGCTGTGCGCATTGCGGCAGCAAGGCTCAAAGGTATAAGCGGCTTTGATCTGGACTGGCTTATATGGCTGGTGGTGGCGTTTCTGCTCTTTAACACGAGCCTGCTTTTAAAGCTTGGGAAACTCGCATTTGTTATCGGCGGGATAGCCATGCTGCTGGAGGGGGTGCGGTCGTTCTTTTCGGCAATGAAGGCGCGGTCGGAAAACGAGTGGTATATTCCGCGGATAGTATTTTCGATAATTTTCATTGTGCTGGGAATAGGGATAATCATTAATGCGCAGGTGATCTTCGAGAGCATGATAGTGCTGGCGATCGGCATATATTTTATTGTTCACGGCACGGAGATACTTTACGACTGGCTGGGCAGAGCAAGATATTTCCGAAATTTCAGGGGGCTTGAGGTTTGAAGGTAACAGGGCGGCTCATATTTTGATGTGCAAAATTAAGTACAGGAGCTCAAAGGTCTGAAAGCTGCGGGGCAGCCCCTAAGTTTCAACGTATTTTTGATGTACAAGATTAAGTAAAGGAGCTCAAAGGTCTGAAAGCTGCGGGGCAGCCCCTAAGTTTCAACGTATTTTGATGTACAAGATTAAGTAAAGGAGCTCAAAAAAATGATAACGAGTTTTATGAAATATGCAAGATTTGCGGGATATATTTTCGATCTGGACGGCACACTGGTGGATTCCAACGGCGTTTGGGAAAAGATAGACAGAAAGGTGCTGGAGAAAAATCATGTAAGGGCAACCGACAGCGAAATAAGGGCTGCGGCTGCCATGACCTATGAGGAGTGCTTGGAATTTTTTCATTCAAAGGGGATAAAATGCACTTTGGAGGAACTGAAAGAGGAATTCAACAGCATGGCGGAAAAGGAATACCGATATAATATTTTCCTTAAAAACGGCGTTCGGGAATTCCTTACGGAGCTTAAAAATGCGGGCAAAAAGCTTGCGATAGCCACAGCCTCCCCCAAGCGGCTTTATGAGCCTGTGCTGCGGCACAACTGCGTTTACGGAATGTTTGACGCCATAGTCACCACGGACGAGGCGGGGGCTTCAAAGGATAGTCCCGATGTTTATCTGCTGGCTGCGGAGAAAATGGGAGTTTCACCCCAAAGCTGCGTGGTTTTCGAGGATGTGTTAAAGGGCATAATCAGCGCCCATAATGCGGGAATGTACACTGTGGCGGTGTACGATAAATATTCCGTCGGCGATGCGGTAACAATGCGGAATATTGCGGATGAATTCGTTATGGAGCTTAGTTCCTTTAACGGTTGATATTACATATCATTTCATATCGGAAAAATTTCCGAATATATTTTCCGGTGCCTTAAAAAGGAGTTTATTTATGAAAAAATCACAAAGAATCATGTCCCTGGCGGCGGCTGTGTTAATGGCGTTTTCCTGTGTGCCTACGGCGGCTGTGGATACCTTTGCATATGCGGATAACACCGTATACGATGCGGGGGGATTTTCCAAAAAGGAAATAGCTCTTATGAACAAAATGAAAGAGCTTATTACGAATTACGACGGCAGCGAGGTGGATATTGAGGATTACAACCTTAGCTGCGACGATCTTTGGGTGCTTTACAATACTGTCATTTACAATGAGCCGACCTTGTATCAGGCGCACCCGGGGAGCATTTATGTAGATTACGAGACCGAGGATCATGTGGAAAGCTTTGCCATAAATTTCCGATATAATGAGCGGCGGAAATCTGCCATGCAGGAGGAGGTCGACGAGTTTGTCGACGAGCTTATGGCAGGGGTAAGGGACGAGTGGACGGACGCGGAAAAGGTGCTGTATGTTCACGACTACATTGCTGCGGAGTGCGATTATTACAGCGGCAAAAGCAACCTCAAGGGCAGGAATATCTACGAGGCTTTTGTTAAGGGCAGCTCTGTCTGCGTGGGCTATGCTATGGGCTTTCAGTACATAATGGACCTGCTGGATATCCCCTGTATGTGCGTTACAAGCGAAACACATATATGGAATATGGTAAAGGTGGGCGAAAACTGGTATCATGTGGACGTTACCTGGGACGACCCCGAAAAGATAACGGAAAATCTTGTATTCCATGAAATGCTGCTGCTTAGCGAATATGCCCTTGACAATTACAGTGAGCCTCACGAGCCGTGGGATTACGGAATGACGGCGGATTCAAACAAATACGATAAATTTTTCTGGCAGGATTCCACCTCTCAAATGATCTACTCGGACAATTACTGGTATTATACCGATATGGGCGGACTTTGCCGCTACAGCTTCAAAACAGGGAAAGAGGAGCTTTTATATAAATATACCGAGGATGATGTCTGGAAAGCGGACCCTGGAAAATACTGGAGCATAAGCTTTGGCCAGGTCTGCGAGGCGGGGGGCAAAATTTATTTCAACACCTCCGAAAAAATAAAGTGCTACGATCCCAAAACGGGAAAAACTTCTGCCGCCTGCTCTCCCAAGCTCCAAAACGGTCAGCAGATATTCGATATTTCCCTTGAGGACGGCAAGCTGCTCATTTATGCAGGCACGGGGATAGACAACACGGCGGAAAAGACCTTTTCTTTTGATCTTAGTAAATAATTTTTGGGAATTATAATTATACAAGACTTTTTGACCGGAGACATAAAATTAATTTGAGAGTAGGTTTAAACAATATGGACAAACGATTTGCAGTGCTTATTGACGCGGACAATGTTTCGGGAAAATATGTTAAACCCATTTTGGATGAGCTTTCCAACGAGGGCACTATTACCTATAAGCGAATTTACGGCGACTGGACCCGCCCTGCCCTTGCTTCCTGGAAGAGTGTGCTGCTCAATTACAGCATTACCCCCATTCAGCAGTACAGCTACACCACGGGCAAAAATGCCACCGACTCCGCAATGATAATAGACGCCATGGACATTCTCTATTCGGGGAATGTGGACGGCTTCTGCCTTGTTTCCAGCGACAGCGATTTTACACGCCTTGCCGCCCGTCTGCGTGAATCGGGAATGTATATTATCGGCATGGGTGAAAAGAAAACGCCCACTCCCTTTATTTCCGCCTGCAACAGGTTTGTATATTTGGAGATACTTGAAAAGGGCGATAATGGTGACAGCTCCGAGCCCCAGGAAAAGGAGCGGACGGAAAGGCATGACGGTGTGGAGCTTAAAACCATAAAGGCTGCCATTTCCACTATTATTGAGGAGGTCTCCGATGACGACGGCTGGGCCTCCCTCAGCGAAGTGGGAAATATTCTCTTAAAGCGTTACCCGTCCTTTGACGTGCGTAATTTCGGCTGTCAGAAGCTGACTCCCTTTATAAAATCCTTGGGGCTTTTTGAGATTTACTCCGTGCCCTCGGAAAAGGGAAATGTAAAGGTCATGTATGTAAGAAACAGATAAAAAAATATGAGGTGAATATTTATGGATTACACAATCAAATCGGAAAAATTTACGGCAGTGATAAGCAGTCTCGGAGCGGAGCTTTGCTCTGTTAAGGATGAAAAGGGCTGCGAATACATCTGGACGGCGGAGGACGTATGGAAGCGCCACGCTCCCCTGCTTTTCCCCTTTGTCTGCAACACCGATTCAAAAAAATATACCGTGAACGGCAGTGAGTATGCTCTTTCCAACCACGGCTTTGCCCGTGACAGCGAATTTACGGAAGTGGAAAAGGGAGAGGATCATGTCACCCTGAAGATCGCCTCCACTCCCGAGACCCAGAAAAAATATCCCTTTGATTTTGAGCTTGCGGCAAAATATAAGATCGCCGCAAACAAGCTTACCGTAAGTCTTACCGTGAAAAATACGGGAGACGCTGTCATGCCATTTTTTATCGGAGGACACCCGGGCTTCCTCTGCCCCTTTACGAATGACGAAGGCAGCAAATTCGAGGATTATGATGTGGTTTACGAAAAGGCGGAAACGATCGTGCAAAAGCTTCCCCAGGGAGATAATACGGTTATCGAAAACGGTAATACTGTACCTGTCACAAGGGAGCTTTTCAAAAATGATGTGTTTTTAAAGGATAAGCCAAATTCCTCATGGGTGGCTCTGGTGAACCGCAAAAACGGACGTTCGGTAAAGGTTTCCTACGATAATTCGGGCTGTATCGCCGTGTGGTCTCCATATGACGACAGAGCGAATTTTGTATGCCTTGAACCCTGGGCGGCGGCTCCCGTTTACTGCTGCGACACAGAAGAGCTTACCGAAATGCCCCATGCCAAGCGGATAAAGCCCGGCGAAAGCTTTGAGTTCGGATTTGAGATCGAAATAAACTCATAAAAAATCCCCCGTTTTTCTAATGCGAAAAACGGGGAATATTTTTTACTTACAGCCGTGACTTGAAATCCTCATATCCGAATTTTTTATGCAAATGCGCCTCGCCCTTTTCGTCTATACGGTAAATGCTCGGCAGACCTATTCCGTTAAAGGTGTTGTTTTTACACATGGTGTAGATC